>JBHHVT010000030.1:0-14727 GCA_046754425.1 Nitrospinota bacterium
AAACCACCCCTTCAATTCCCCTCCTTGAAAAGGAGGGGACATTTCATGAATAATACGGGCTAGTTTCTTACGTTTTTTTTTCAATACCTCTCTTTCATTTTTTCTTTTTAATAAGTTTCTTCCCTTCGCGTCCTCCGCGTCCTTCGCGGTTAACCCGTTTTTTTCTTCACGTTCTTTGCGGTAAGGTATGGGGAATTATGCGGCTCATAAAACTTCTTGCCCTGTCATTAATAGTCTCATGCAGTTCCGCCGAAAACATTCCGCACGGCACGGTAGTAATCGGAGTGGAGACCGGCCCGACCGTGCTGGATCCGCGGTTCGCGACGGACGCGGTATCATCGAACGTCAGCGGCCTTATTTACTCCGGCCTGCTGAGGCGCAACGCGAAGATGGAGCTGGAGCTCGACCTTGCGGAGAGCGTTGCTCAGCCGCACCCTAAGACTTACGTAATCAGACTGAGGGAGGGAATTGTTTTTCACGACGGGCGACCGCTTACATCGGCGGACGTAAAGTACACGCTTGAATCTATACTGGACCCGAAAAGCGCGTCGCCGAAAAAATCGGCGTTCAAGCATATCGCCTCAATCCAGACGCTCGACGACCATACGCTGGTCATAACGCTGGACGAACCGTTCGCGCCATTTCTCGGCAACCTTACGCAGGGCATCGTGCCGGAAGGTTCAGGCGGCCTGACGGGCAAGCCGGTCGGCACGGGGCCGTTCAGGTTCGCGGACTACCGGCGCGGCCAGTCGGTTTATCTTGAGAGAAACGGGTCGTACCATAACGGCGCGCCGAAGATTTCGGGCGTCCTTTTTAAAATCCTGCCGGACGAAACCGTGCGGCTCCTCGAACTCAAAAAGGGAAACGTCCATATCGTGCAAAACCCCATCACTCCCGCCGTCCTGCCGTGGCTGGAAAAACAGGACGGGATAACTGTCCGCAAAAAAACCGGTACGAACGTCTCTTACATAGGCTTCAACATGAAAGACAAAATCCTGAGCGATAAAAAAGTGCGGCTGGCAATCGCGCACGCCATCGACAGGGATTCGATAATAAAATACATGTTAAAGGGGCTTGCGGTAAAAACCAACACTCTGCTCTCGCCGATGAACGATTTTTATAATGAGTCGATAAAGCAGGTCGAATACGATCCGGCACAAGCGCGAAAGCTTCTGGACGAGGCCGGTTACCTGCAAAAGGAGTCCGGGAAGCGGTTCACGCTGACGTATAAAACATCGAAAAACCCGACGCGCAAAAAAATTGCCGAGATATTCGCCCAACAGCTCGGCGACGCGGGGATAGGGATCGAGATAAAGAGCTACGAGTGGGGCACCTTTTTTTCCGATATTAAAAAGGGGAACTTTCAGCTCTACTCGCTCACCTGGGTCGGGATCGCCGACCCTGATATCTACTATTATATTTTCCATTCGAAAAGCGTCCCGCCCGACGGCGCGAACCGCGGAATGTACGTAAACAGTGAACTCG
The DNA here is from genome assembly GCA_046754425.1 of Nitrospinota bacterium. GTDB lineage: Bacteria > Nitrospinota_A > UBA7883 > JACRGQ01 > JACRGQ01 > JBHHVT01. The sequence goes on from JBHHVT010000030.1 coordinate 1,486, forward strand.
ACGCGCTGCTGGAAAGAGGGCGCGTTGAAACCGATTTTGATAAGCGGTCGGCGATCTACCGGCAGGTGCAGCAGATAATCGCCGACGATATGCCGTACGTTCACCTCTGGCTTTCGGTAAACGTGGCGGCGACAAGCGACAGGATTACAGGTTTTGAAATCTACCCGGACGAAAGCCTCGATTCATTAACGCGGGTTGCATTGGCGGACTGATGCGGCAATATTTCATCGGTCGGCTGGCGGCACTTATACCGACGCTGTTCGGCGTTGTGACGCTTGTTTTCCTTATGATTCACCTTATCCCCGGCGACCCTGTTGAGATTATGCTGGGCGAGACAGCCATGAGCGCGGACAAGGAATCTCTGCGAACAGAGCTCGGTCTCGACAGGCCCGTCTGGGAGCAGTACATGGACTACCTGGGGGGGCTGGCCGTCGGGGACATCGGCCGCTCTATACATACACGCGAGCCGGTTCTGGATGAAATCCTCGCCCGGTGGCCCGCCACGCTGGAGCTTGCCCTGTTCGCCGTTCTTTTCGCCGCCGTCATTTCCCTGCCGCTGGGGGTGCTGGCGGCGGCGAAGAAAGACAGCATAGTGGATCGCGGCTCGCTGATGCTGTCGCTATTCGGGATTGCGATGCCGAACTTCTGGCTGGGGCCGTTGCTAATCATCATCTTTTCCATTCAACTGGGCTGGCTGCCGGTATCCGGCCGGGGAGGAGCGCTCAGCGTTATCCTGCCCTCAATTACGCTCGGCACCGCGATGGCGGCGATACTTTTGCGCCTTACCCGTTCGTCGATACTGGAGGTAATCGGGGAGGATTTCATAAGGACGGCACGGGCGAAGGGAGTGGTGGAGTGGAGCGTCTATATGAAGCACGCTCTCGCCAACGGCCTGCTGCCCGTTGTTACCGTTGTCGGCCTGCAAATGGGCGCGCTTTTATCCGGAGCGGTTATTACGGAGTACATCTTCGCCTGGCCCGGCATCGGCAGGCTGATGATTACCGCGATAGAGGCGAGGGACTATCCGCTTGTGCAGGGCTGTGTACTAAACATCGCGCTCTGCTATGTTTTGGTGAACTTCGCGGTGGACGTTTTGTATGCCGCCGTGGACCCGAGGATACGGCTAAATAGATGAAAAATTTATCGTTTTCCGCCGGCGTGCTACTACTGGCGCTGTTTGCGATTATCGCCGTCCTGGCCGGTTGGATTGCGCCTTACGATCCGTTTAAACAGGAGCTCCTGTTTGGGCTGGGCGGCCCCGATTCGGCGCACTGGATGGGGCGCGACCAGCTTGGCCGCGACATGCTTAGCAGGGTAATTTACGGGTCGCGTGTCAGCCTTTCGGTCGGTTTTATCACGATAACCGTAAGCGGTTTTGTCGGCATCGTCATCGGCGGAGTTGCCGGCGCGTTCGGCGGGAAAGTGGACGGCATCATCATGCGCGTTATAGATATCGTCATGGCGTTTCCCGGCATATTGCTTGCAATATCAATCATGTCCGTCCTCGGCCCGGGACTTGGGAACGTGATACTGGCGCTTTGCCTCACCGGATGGGTCGGATTTGCGCGCATTACGCGGGGGCAGATACTGTCGCTCCGTGAAAGGGAATTCGTACTTGCCGCCGAGGCCGCCGGTGCCGGGGAGGTGAGGCTGATTTTTTTTCACTATTTGCCGAACGCCGCCGCTCCGCTTATCATCGAGGCCGCGTTCGGGATGGCAGCCGTTATTGTTGCAGAAGCCGGACTCAGCTTTTTGGGGCTCGGCATACAGCCGCCGTCACCGAGTTGGGGCGCGATGCTTAACGAGGGGCGCTCGTTTTTGCTGATTGCCCCGCATCTTACCGCTTTTCCCGGTCTTTGCCTTGCGATTCTGGTGCTTGCGATAAACCTTGCCGGCGACGGCCTGCGCGACATCCTGGATGTCCGGACATAGAGATATAGAGACAGAACATCGCATGTTGCGAAACGGGAACATACGCGCGTCTCGCTGCGCGCCACGTGCGGAGTCGTCCGCCTGCGCGGCCATAGTCCGCCGCCGAAGGCTTCAGCCGAAGGCGCAAGCGGTGCTTGCACCCGCGCCAGCCAGTTATCAGTGCCGAAACGGCACTTGATTTTAAAAGCCGCATCGACTATAAATTGCAAGTCTGCCCGGGTATATGGGGGGTATAATTATCGGGGAAATCGCTTGTTTGATTTACCGATGGGGGTTTGGCCTCACTATGAGGCTGTAAATGCGAGGTAGGGATATAGCATGAAGCTTCTGTTCAGCTCTTGGCGCGGCGGCGTTGTCGACAACAGGGGCAAGAGTGAGGATGTCTGGGAGGAGTGCAAAGATGTAGACCTGCCCAGTGCGTTCGGCCCCGGCGGGCGGATGACGTCCTTTATGGGTTGGAACGGCATAGCAATACTCGGCGAACCGTACGACGTCGTCGATATGGCGTATAACTACTCGCAGGCTCTTCGGCAAAGTTCGTGCGGCAGATGTTTCCCATGCCGGATAGGTACAAGCGTCATGGAAAATATTGTCGGCAAAATAGCGGGCGGTAACGGTACGGAGGCGGACCTGGAAGAGCTTACCTCTCTTTGCGATTCGATTATCAATAACTCCAAATGTGGCATAGGCCAGCTTGGCCCGAAGCCGATGGTAGACAGCGTCCTGCATTTCAAGGACGATTACATGGCATACATTACAGGCGCGAAAAAGCGGTCGAACGACTTCCGGTATCCCTATAAGATGACAGCGCCGTGCACTGTTGCGTGCCCGACGGGCATGGATATACCGAAATACATAGAGCATATAAAAGACGCGGATTATGCCGGGTCGCTTGCGACAATCAGGCAGGCCAGCCCGATGGCGAGCACGCTCGGACGAGCATGTTTTCATCCGTGCGAGAACAACTGCCGCAGGGATAACGTCGAGGCGCCTTTGCGGATATGCAAGCTGAAAAGGGTCGCCTGGGACTGGGAGGATCAGCACGCGGCTGAACAACCGGGCAATCCTAATATGCACAGACGGGAAGAGAAGGTTGCCATAATAGGCGGCGGCCCGTCCGGACTTTCGTGCTCATACTACCTGGCGCTGGAAGGATACCGCGTCACTGTCTTTGAAAAGCTGAATGTTTTCGACGGCGCGGCCCATACGGGCATACCTCAATACCGCATTCCCAAGGAGGCGATTGCCCGTGAAGTGAAATATCTTGAAGATATCGGCGTAGAATTGAAGCCCGGCGTCGATTTCGGCAATGACGAGACGTTCAAGAGTTTGAGGGCAAAGGGCTACAAGGCCTTTTACCTTTCCACCGGCGCCGACCTTTCCAAGAAGATGCGCGTGGACGGCGAGACAAAGGGGTACAAGGGCTTTTATAAAGGAATAGATGTTTTAAAGGCCGTCGTTCTCGGTACTGAAGAGGTGCCGGTGCCTAAAACGACGCTCGTCGTTGGCGGCGGCAATACCGCGATGGACTGCGTAAGGACTTTCGTAAGGCTCGGCTGCCCGGACGTTCACATCGTCTACCGCCGCACGGAAAAGGAGATGCCCGCCGACCCGCACGAGATACACGAATCTAGGGATGAAGGGGTAAAGTACGATTTTCTCGTCGCCCCTACGCGGATTGTCGCAAAAAAAGGTCGGGTTGTCGGGCTTGAATGCCAGAAGATGGAGTTGGGTCCGCCGGACGACAGCGGAAGGCGTCGTCCGGTGCCGGTCAAGGGATCAGAATACGTCATAGAGGCGGATTGCATTATTTCCGCAATCGGGCAGGACTGCGATCTCGGTTATCTGGAAGAGGAGCCGGGCATAGAAAAGACGAGCTGGAATACTATCATCACTGATGAAGATACCCTGCAGACGAAAATTCCTGATATATTTGCCGGCGGCGACGTGCAGACGGGGCCGATGATGCTGGTAACCGCGTGCGGTCAGGGACGGCGCGCGGCGCAGAGCATAGACCAATACCTTAGCGGCAAAGAGGTAAGGATATCCGACGAACAGGTGATGGAAAACATGATTGCAAAGATAGGCGCTTACGACAAGGACGAAGAGGTGTCGGAGGCCAAAGGCAGAAAAAGGGTCGATATGCCGATTGTCAGCCACGATCTGAAATGCGGCTCCTTCGAGGAAGTCGAAACCGGCCTGCCGCTTGAAACCGCGATGGAAGAGGCCGCCCGCTGCATGCGATGCTACATAGTCGGGATGGCGGGCGTAGTCAGCGCAAACGGGAAGGATCCTCAATGACAATGACAGCCAACGAACAGGCAGCGAAAGTATCTTTCGTCATTGACGGTATGGAGTTGACCGTACCGGCAGGCACTACGATCCTTGAGGCGGCGCGAATGTTCGGCATATACATACCGACTCTTTGTTTTCTCGACAAGCTTAAGCCTATCGGGGCCTGCAGGGTCTGCTCAGTGGAGGCGGAAGGGGTGGAATCTCCGATAATGTCCTGCACGACGCCCGCTATTGAGGGGATGAAGATAACAACGCAAAGCGATGACCTTCAGCAGTACCGCAAGCAGATGATCCAGTTCATACTGGTCAACCATCCGCTGGACTGTCCGGTCTGCGAACGCTCCGGTGAATGCAGGTTGCAAAACCTCACTTACGAGTTCGGCATAACCGGCCACGGCTGGGCCACTGCTCCCAGAGCGAAAGTGCCGGTTGTCGATTGGGGTCTTATCCGGTACGACAAGAATTTATGCATACTGTGCGAACGGTGCGTCAAAATATGCCGCGAAGTGCAGGGCGTGGCGGCCTATAAGATCGACGGCAACGGTTTCGACAGCCGGATCAATACCGTAACGGGAGAAAAGCTCGACTGCGATTTCTGCGGACAGTGCATCTCCGTCTGTCCGGTCGGCGCGCTTTCCAGCGGCATGTATTTTTCCGGACGCTCATGGGAGATGGAGAGGGTGCAGACGGTCTGCCCGCACTGCGCGGTCGGCTGTTCGTTCCGGATAAATGTTAAAAAAGGCGCGAGGTTCAAAAAACAGGCTCGTATCGTGCGCGTAACGTCCGATCCCGCCATCGGCCACAACAACGGCAATCTTTGCGCAAGGGGCAGGTTCGGTTACGAGTTTATCCAAAGCGGTGAGCGGCTGTTATCTCCGCTCGTAAAGCTGGGATACGGACATGTAATAAAGGAATGGGACGAGGCGTACAGACTCCTGTCCGAGCAGCTCACCAGTTTCGTCTCCGCGCATGGCGGCGACGCGGTATACGGCATAGGATCGGAAAGGGATACCAACGAAGACAACTACGTTTTTCAGAAATTTTTCCGCGATGTTCTCGGCAGCAATAACGTCAACAGCGTCGTAAACATGATTAACCCCGATACAGCCTCCGGCCTGTTCGATAAATTCGGCGATGTTCCGATGACGACCTCTTACAGGGAGATGAGAAAAGGCAGCCTGTTCGTATTTATAGGGGCCGAGGGGAGCAATGAAAACCCCGTAACAAGCAATCATATACGGCAGGCCGTTATAAACCGCGGCGCGGAGGTTGCCGTTGCCTATTCGAAGGAAGTCGATTTCCTGCCCGCGCCGAAGCTTCAGGTTCCTTACGAGTATACCGGCATGCACCAGTTTACGCTGGAACTGCTGCTTGCGGCCGTCAGGTCGCTGAATAGCGATGGGGAATTCCCGGACGGAACAAAACTTTCCGGTGAGTGGTCGGATAAACTTGAAAAGGCCGCCGCGGGCGCGCCGGGAACCTTCAATGAAGAGACTCGGCAAAAGACGGACGAACTTGTGAAGCTTATCCGCACGCAGGAACGGCCCGTTTACATAATAGGTATGGAGGCGCAGAGGCACGCCCAGGGCACGGCCATAGTTCAAAATATCGTAAACCTTGCGAAAATAACCGGCGGAAAGTTGATGCTTTCCCGCGAGTATTGCAACAGCCAGGGCGCCATCGACATGGGGCTCGCCCCGAACACTCTGCCGGGATACGGGGAAGTAGACGGTTCCGCGTCAAAGGACGGAAAAAAATTATTGGAATTGATGGAAGCCGATAAGATAAAGGCTCTTGTTATTGTCGATGAGGATGTTTTAAACCGTTACCCGGACAGTGAAAGGCTTAAAAAAGCTATCCGGAACGTGGACTTCGTGGCTGTGATGGATCAGTTTTATACAAAAACCTGCCTTGTGGCGGACGTGGTTGTGCCGACCACCACGGCCGCCTCGAAGTCGGGCACGTTTACGAACCTTGAAGGGCGGATACAAAAGCTGAACCCCGCGGTTGAACCGCCTGGAGAGTCCCGCCACGTCTGGGAAATTTTTACGGAGCTTTCCAAAAGGATGGGCAAACCATTTTCTTTCGAGACAAGCGGCGATATTACGCGGGAGATAGCGCGGGATGTGGAAATTTACTCCGACGGCGGCGGGCTGGCGGAATTCGCCGATTATGGCAAATTAAGGAGTTCCAGGCCTGACGTGAAATGGGCCGAACCGGCATCGATGAAAAGTTTTGACAGTGATAAAACGTTCATTCTTTTGCCGGATAACCAGCTGTTCGGGATGGGGCTTTATACAGATTATTGTCCGGCGCTTCGGCCGCTGATGGGCAAGCCGTACGCGGACTTCCATCTGCTCGGCAAACCGAATGTGACGTTTCATCCGGAGGATGCGGATAAACTAGGTATTTCGGACGGTGATTCGGTAGGATTCAAACACGACGACGGACAGTGGGACGGCACTGTAAGAATCAGTCAGAAGGTCGCCAGGGGAACAATACGGATACCGGACGAAAATGACCTTTACCCGTCCGTTAAGCTGGTGTACAAAGGCGGTGAGTCTGACTGCGTAAGCGGGGAAGGTTTGAAAGGTTGATATGCTGAACCAATACGTACCTGTAATAGTAATGGTGCTTGCCGCCTGCGGTACGGCGGTCGGAATGATTGTGGCCACAACGTTCCTCGGGCCGAAAATACGGTTTCCCGAGAAGGTTGAACCGTTTGAGTGCGGCGTGAGTCAGGTCTCCAGCCCGAAGTCGAAGTTTTCTGTCCGCTTTTACCTGGTGGCGATGCTGTTTATCGTGTTCGACATAGAGGCGGTATTCATGTTTCCGTGGGCCGCCGTTTTCAGGGAACTCGGCATGTTCGGGTTTATTGAAATGATGGCGTTCATTTTTGTGCTGACCGTGGGGCTTGTTTATATCTGGAAAAAAGGGGCTTTGGAATGGGAATAGAAACTGCCGAACGCAACGTTGAGACTGCTCTTGCCGAAAGCGTGATACTTACCCAGGTCGACAAGGTAATCGGCTGGGGGAGGAAGTACTCGTTTTTTCTCTACCCTTTCATTACCGCCTGCTGCGGGATGGAGTTCATGTCAGTGGCGGGGCCGAGATACGATATAGACCGCTTCGGCGCCGCGTTACCGCGTTTTTCGCCGCGGCAGTCGGATTTGCTGATAGTAGTCGGAACGATTAGCCACAAGCAGGCGCCGATACTGGTAAAGATCTACAACCAGATGGCGGAACCGAAGTGGGTGTTCGCTTACGGCGTCTGCGTCTGTTCGGGCGGGATGTACAATAACTACTCCACCGTTCAGGGGATAGACACGATTCTGCCTGTGGACATCTATGTTCCCGGCTGTCCGCCGAGACCGGAGATGGTGATCGACGGGCTTATAAAATTGCAGGAGCTGGTTCAAAATGAGCGCTCTTCCAAATGGCCGCGCGGCCAGTCGCCTTATCTGCCGAGGGTAAAACGGTAATGGATAATCTTGCGGAAAAGGTAAAGGAACGCTTCCCCGAAGCGGTGAGCGGTATTCACACTCAGCACGGCGACCAGACGGTGGTGGTAAAAAAACTGCACATAATGGAGCTGATGCGCTGGCTTCGCGACAATGAGGCGACGGATTTTAACTTCCTTATGGATTTGACCGCCGTGGACTACCTGGGCCGAAAGCCGAGGTTCGAGGTTGTGTATCACCTTTATTCGCTAAAGCATAACCACAGACTGCGCGTGAAGGCGGGAATAAGTGAGGACGACCCGACGATAGACTCGCTCGCCTCCATCTGGTTATCGGCCGACTGGTACGAGCGTGAGGTGTGGGATCTCTACGGGATCAAGTTCCTCGGCCACCCGAACCTTAAAAGGATTCTTCTTTACGAGGAATTCGTGGGGCATCCGCTTCGCAAGGACTACCCGATAGATAAACGACAGCCGCTTATAGGGCCGGACAATTAAGATGCAGAAAAACAGAATGGATATCGGTACGGAAGAACTCGTGTTAAACATGGGTCCTTCGCATCCAGCCACGCACGGCACCGTGAGGTTTTTCCTGAAACTGGACGGTGAGAAGATAGTCCATTGCGAAACGGAGATAGGTTACCTGCACCGCGGTTTCGAAAAACATTGCGAAAACGGCACCTGGACGCAGGCCTTTCCCTATACCGACAGGCTCAACTACAACTCTTCGATACAAAATAACGTTGCCTACGCAATGACAGTGGAAAAACTGATGGGCGTGGCCGGCAAGATGCCGGAGCGCGGCGTCTATATACGAACGATCATGTGCGAATTTGCGCGGATGGCCGACCACTATACGAACCTGGCCGCCGCGGCGCTGGAGCTTGGGGCGCTTACCGCGTTCATCTACTTCGTCGAGGCGCGCGAACTTGTATGGGACATTATAGAATCCGTTTGCGGAGCGCGTCTTACGAACAACTACGTGCGGATAGGCGGCCACGCATCCGACCTGCCTGAAGACTTTGAGGCGCACGTTAAAAAAGTTTTCGCGAAGAACCGCGAGCTGTACGTGGATTTCGACAAACTGCTTACAAAAAACAGGATTTTCCTCGACCGGATGCGCGATACCGGCTCGATAAGCGCGGAGGAGGCGGTTCAGTATGGCTTTACCGGTCCGTGTTTGAGGGCGTGTGGCATCGAGTACGACGTGCGCAAGGCGCATCCTTACCTGCTTTACGGCCAACTGGATTTCGACGTGCCGGTCGGCTCGACCGGAGATAACTTCGACAGGTACCTCGTGCGGATGGAAGAGATTCGCCAGAGCATGAGGATAATCGAGCAGGCGATTGAAACTCTTCCGTCGGGTCCCATAAATATCCACGACCCATCGGTGCGCCAGCCTTCCAAGGAAGACGTGGACAGTGTAATGGAGTCGATGATATTTCACTTCAAGAATCAGATAGAGGGGATAAAGGTGCCGCGCGGCGAGGCCTACTTCCCCACCGAGGGAAGCAACGGGGAAGTAGGTTTTTACCTGGTGAGCGACGGCGGCGGAAAACCGTACAAATGCAGGGTGCGGCCGCCCTGTTTTGGGTTGACGCAGGCGATGGGCCGCATGGTGGAAGGAGCCTTTTTGGCGGACCTTATACCGACCTTCGACATGATTAATCTCATCGGCGGGGAGTGTGACAGGTAATGTTTGATTATTCCTATATACCGCCTGCCCCGCTTTTGCCGGACATTTTAGAGATGATGCTCAAGATAATATTCATCTTCTCGCTGAATATGGGCTTTTTCGCGCCGATCCTGGGATACGTTGAGCGTAAACAGTCGGCGCTTATGCAGGACAGAATAGGAGCGAACAGGGCGGATATTTTCGGTTTTACCTTCGGCGGCCTGCTGCACATCGCGACAGACGCGATAAAACTCATTTTCAAGGAGGATTTCATTCCCCGCGGCGCGGATAAACTGCTGCATACGCTTGCGCCGCTCATTTCGGTCGTTCCCGCGCTTATCGCCTTTGCGGTCATCCCGTTCGGCGGGAAGTATACCCTGTGGGGGCATGAAGTGAACCTCGTCATAGCCGATCTCGACATGGGGATATTGTTCGTTTTCGCCGTCGCCTCGCTGGCGACTTACGGCGGCGCGGTCGCGGGATGGGCGTCGAACAACAACTGGTCGCTTCTCGGCGGTGTGCGCGTTGCGGCGCAGATGTTTTCCTACGAAGTGGCGCTGGGCCTTACGCTCGTCGGAGTGTTTATGGTGTTCGGTACGCTTCGGCTTACGGAGATCGGCGCGGCACAGGAAAATTTCTGGCACTGGGGCATTTTTTACCAGCCGCTCGGATTTATCCTTTTCTTCGCCTGCGCGCTTGCGGAAAATAAGCGTGTTCCGTTTGATGTTCCAGAGGCGGAGTCGGAACTGATAGCGGGTTATTTCACCGAATATTCCGGGCTGAAGTTCGCCATGTTCTGGATGGCCGAGTTCCTGGAGGTCGTCACCATCGGGGCGATACTTACGGTGCTCTTTTTTGGCGGATGGCACATACCGTTCGTTACCACGCAGTCTCTCGTCTCCCTTTTCGGATTTTTGGGCGATACGGGATCCCAGGCGGCCACGATGCTTGTGAATGCGGCGGTTTTCTGGTTCAAAGTACTGGTGCTGATTTTCATTCAGATGTTAATCCGATGGAGCCTGCCGCGTTTTCGGTACGACCAGATTATGAACCTCGGCTGGAAGATTATCCTTCCGCTTGCGCTTTTAAACATATTTTTAACCGGACTATTCATATTGGCGGCGAACTGATGGCAGGAAAATATAAACGCGTAAACAGGGAAGTGCAAATGACGCTCTGGGAAAAATCTTACGTTCCGGAAATCATACGCGGCCTTATAATTACAGCGTTGCACTTTTTTCCGAACTTTTTCGGCGTCTTCCGCGCCTACTTTGCCGGCACCCCGGAAAAGCGGGAGATAATGACAATTTACTACCCGGAGGAAAAACCGGTTATCCCGGACGCCTACAGGGGAAGGCCGGTGCTTGTGAGAAACCCGGACGGCAGAGAGAGGTGTGTCGCCTGCGGCCTTTGCGAGGCGGCCTGTCCGCCGAAATGTATATTCATAATAGGCGCGCAGCGGAAAGACGGCACAAGGTACCCGGCTACATACAATCTCGATGGCTCAATCTGCATCTTCTGCGGCCTTTGCGAGGCGGCGTGCCCCGAAGAGGCTATAGTGATGAGCCACCAATATGAAAACCTCGCGGAGTACGACCGCGGACTGATGCTTTACGACAAGGAATCGCTTCTTGTGCCGGCTGAAAAGCTGGAGAGGCGGCTTCAATACATAAGGAAAAGGATGTTCGGCAGATGCACCTACTGATATTTTATTTTTTCGGGAGCGTAGCCATCTTCGCGGCGGTCGGCATGGTAGTTTCGCGTCGGCCGGTGATGTCCGCAATCTTCCTTATACTGAACATGTTCTGTCTCGCGGGCATCTATGCCCAGCTAAGCGCCCACCTGGTAGCCGCCCTTCAGGTTCTGGTTTATGCCGGGGCGATTATGGTGCTGGTGATGTTCGTAATCATGTTACTCAACATGCGCGAAAAAAAGGGCCTCATCGCACGGCATCAGGTGGCTGGACAGGTGGTGGGCATTGCCGTATTAACGTTGGTTATGACGAAGGTAGTGTCGTTTGTCAGCGCGGACAAAATGCCCGCGCCAAAGGAAGCGGTGGAAGGTTTCGGCGGTGTGGCCGCCGTAGGCAGAATCCTCTTTACCGAATACCTCCTACCGTTCGAGATTGCGTCCGTGCTGCTGCTGGCGGCGATTGTCGGCGCGGTAGTTCTTGCGAAGTCGAAGGTGTGAGATGCCGTTACCATTAAACTACTACCTGTTGCTTTCCGCGGTTTTATTCGTAATCGGCGTCGTTGGCGTATTGACGCGAAGGAACGCGATAATCGTCTACATGTCGATAGAACTCATGCTTAACGCGGTAAACCTTACGTTCATCGCCTTTTCGCGGCAGCTTAACGATATGGGCGGCCACGTCTTCACGTTCATGGTGATGGCGGTAGCGGCGTCGGAGGCGGCTGTGGGGCTTGCCATTATCATTGCTCTTTTCAGAAACCGCTCGTCCGTTAACGTAGACGAAGTAAACCTGCTTAAAGGATAAGGGAATGGCCGATTACATCTGGGTTATCGTTGTGCTGCCGCTTGCGGGCGCGATTGTAAACGGCTTTTTAGGTTCGAGGCTGGGTAGAAAGAGCATCTACTTCTGGGCGCTTGCCACGACGGGCCTTTCCTTCGTTCTTGCCGTTGCCGCCTTCGCTCAGCTCGTATCGATGCCGGAGGGCGGCCGTATCGTAAATACGATTTATACGTGGATACAAGCCGGAGACTTCAAGGTGGAGGCGGGCTTTTTGCTCGATCCCCTGTCCGGTATCTGGCTTTTGGTGGTTACCGGCGTCGGTTTCCTGATTCATATCTACTCCGTCGGCTACATGGAGCATGACCGCACTTACTGGAAGTTCTTCGCCTTTTTAAACCTCTTCATGTTTTCCATGCTGATGTTGGTTATGGGTAACAGCTTCCTGCTAATGTTTATCGGCTGGGAAGGCGTGGGTCTCTGCTCCTATCTGCTTATCGGATACGACTACCACCGCGACGCCGCGGCGATTGCCGGCAAAAAGGCGTTTGTGATGAACAGAGTAGGCGACTTCGGTTTCCTGCTTGCGATGATGCTTATCTTCGTCAAATTCGGAACTCTCGACTATCTGGAAGTGTTTGGCAACGCTCGCACAGACCTGATGGAAGGCGGCATGGCGGTGACTGCCATCACACTTTTGCTGTTTTTGGGCGCGTGCGGCAAATCGGCGCAGATACCCCTTTACACGTGGCTGCCGGACGCGATGGAAGGCCCGACGCCCGTCTCCGCGCTCATACACGCGGCGACGATGGTTACGGCTGGTGTTTACATGGTATGCCGCAACTCCGTGTTCTTCGATATGTCGCCGGTCGGCATGATGACCGTAGCCGTAGTCGGCTGCGCGACGGCGCTTTTTGCGGCGACGATAGGCCTTTTCCAAAAAGATATTAAAAAGGTTCTGGCCTATTCCACCGTTTCCCAGCTCGGTTACATGTTCATGGCAGCTGGCGTGGGGGCGTACGTTGCGGCGGCGTTCCACGTTATGACTCATGCGTTTTTCAAGGCATGCCTCTTTTTGGGTTCCGGCTCCGTCATACACGGCCTGAGCGGGGAGCAGGACATGGACAAGATGGGAGACCTTAAAAAGCACATGCCGAGAACCTATTGGACGTTCCTTATATCCACTCTGGCGATTTCGGGGATTTTTCCCTTTGCCGGATTTTTCAGCAAGGACGAAATTCTGGCGCGGACGTTCGGTTCCGGCCACACGGCGCTTTGGATAATAGCGACAATCGCGGCGGGACTGACCGCCTTTTACATGTTCAGGGCGGTGTTTCTTACTTTCCACGGAGAGAGCCGGGTGGAAGAAGAGGCGATGCATCATCTGCACGAATCACCCGGCGTAATGAC
>JBHHVT010000031.1:0-14339 GCA_046754425.1 Nitrospinota bacterium
CAATTCCCCTCCTTGAAAAGGAGGGGACATTTCATGAATAATCCGGGTTAACTATCTTTCATTCTCTTGGCGGGTTGTGTATATTTCTCAATTCAGCATAATGTTCGTTAAGCCGAAGTGGCGGAATTGGTAGACGCGCATGACTCAGAATCATGTAGGGGCAACCCTGTGGAGGTTCGATTCCTCTCTTCGGCACCACTACCCTGCGTGTAGCGGCGGTATGCCGGCGCCAATGCAGACAGCCGCTCTGTAACTACCGGTAATCGATGATTTCATGGCAATAATTTGCTGTTCGCCCAGCGAACCGGCTTTGCCGTAAATGTCTATCCGCACAGCGGATTATTTTGTGAAGGGGTCCTGCTGGTCGTAGATAATCGAGTAGTTTATCGGCCTGCAATCGTGCGCGGTCGGTTTTGGCAGGAGGAGCTGGTTCGCCACCCTGAGCCACTGCACGTCCGATTGAAGCTCGCGCAGTCTCCCGTCCACCGGCGGCTCGGAGTGTTCGTTGTGCTTGTAGAAAACATGGAAGAGACAGACACCGTAATCGTCCGTAAGATGGATAAGATAGTTTTTTCTGAAATTTTTGACTTCAAATTTTTTGCCTGATTCAATCATTTCAATATGCTCCATCGGTACCTTTACAAGGCAGAACTTCGAAATGCCGTTTTCGGCAATCTTTGTGAGCGTGCGCGATTCGGAGCTGTTTACGTAAACCGTGGAGACAAAATTTGCGGCGCTAAGAAGCTGGTACGCGACGACAGCCGCCGTGCGCCTGCCTGAAACCGTATTGTGGAAACTGAAATATTCGAAAAGTTTTTCAACCATGCTTTGCGCGTATTTTTCGCCCTTTTCGTAAAGATCCTTGGAAACGTACCGAAGCTGTTTTGCCAGCGATTCCGCCGCGAAGTCTATCAGCCAGTCCACCCTTACATGGAAGTGCGAGAGAGAGTACCTCGTTTTCCCCTTGCTGGAGGCGTCCTGCTGGATAAGCAGAGCGTAGTCGACCGGTAATAGCGATTTCAGCAGGTCGAAAAACCGTGCGTTGTCGAAATATTTCTGGGCCTTGAGAAACTTGGGCGCCACGCTGTTCGAATTGAGAGCGAACTCCTGCAAGTTTTCTTTCGTGACCTTGTTGTTGTTGAAGTACCTTATGTATTTTTTCAGTTCGGACGGGATGGCTGCCTCGCTGAACAGGACAATGAATCCGTCTATTAGATCGTTTTCGGCCTCCGCTACCTTCGCCCTCGGCTTAAGCTCCCTCTTTTCGACGAACCTGTAATCTACTTTTGACTTCTGGAAGCTGATGTATGGATCTATCAGACCAAACTGCAGGAGGGACAAGTCGAGCTCGTTGCGGAGAGTCTGGTAAAGGGAACGTCGGAGCCTGTCGTTGCGGCTTAACTCGGTGTCAGGCAGCCACATATTTGGATTCCCGTCATATTACAAATAAACATACAGATTGCAACTTTTTAGTTTCTAGAATTATTATATTTTATACAGAATCTCCTTGCTATTTATAGAATATCATATTATATAAATAATTCAAAGACAAAGAGGCGGTTTTTGTAGCAAAATCTGCTTTTTTCGCGCATTTGTAAGAATGTATAGTTCTCCAAAACGAAATGAATATTCATATCATCTCATTATCCCATTGGGATTGGCGAATTGGTTTATAATATACGTGAAAAAAGTCGCGGCAGTTTTCATATTTGACGGCGGCGGCTCATATGTATAGCCTATCAAGTAGATAAGGGTATTGCCCGATAACGTTAGACAGGTAACGTAATAGATGAAA
This sequence comes from Nitrospinota bacterium, assembly GCA_046754425.1. Lineage (GTDB taxonomy): Bacteria > Nitrospinota_A > UBA7883 > JACRGQ01 > JACRGQ01 > JBHHVT01. Next base: position 1,796 of record JBHHVT010000031.1, read on the forward strand.
ATAAAAGGACCCGGCCCCACGGGAAACGGCTTACAGCCGCCCAACAAAAAAGGCCCGAAAACCACCGGCAAATCTTTCGATTCGGTACTGAAAGAGAGTTCGGCTAAACCGGCGCAAAAAAGCGCGACCGTTTCCGGTCCGCACCCCGTCGCCCCGGCGCAACAGGTTGGCGGGGTCGGCAAACCGCTGCGCGCAAAGGCCGTGCGGCAGGTGGAAACGGCTTTGAACGATCTGGAGTTCTACATCAACACACTTGCCAATAACGACGTTCCGCTCGCACGGCTTGCGCCGATGTCCGACGCCCTGATGAATAGAAAAGACGAACTTGTCTCCATGCTCCCGCACATCGACGACACGGAGATTAGAGAGCTGATCACTCAAACGGCAACGCTTATCATCAACGAAAACTCCCGTCTCCACTTACTTTAGAAGTAAGCAACAATTAGCTGGTGCCTAAGTCGACGGCCTCTTCGTAACTACCTAGTCTCGTTATTTACGTTTCCGCGGCAGTTGCCCGCCCATGCAATGGGCTGGCTTACAGAGGGAGGCCGCTTTCGCTAGCATCGCCAAAATTGCTGCCCGCCAGGCGGGCTTATATGAGAAAATATCATCGAGAAAGCTGTCCAACCATTAAAAGGAGAAAGAGATGGAATATTGTATTTATAAAATTAACCAGACTGGAGAATATAACGCCGACGCGTTGTCGAAGTTTCCCGGCGGCACACGCGATGGCTACACAGTTATAGAATGCGGTTACAAAAGCCGCGACGAGGCGATGAAACGGGTAGAGGAAATCAAAAAGGAAAAGAAAAATTAACTTTGCCGGTCGCTATATAAAGAAAATGCGGTGAAAGATCTTCTGGGCCGGCCCGGGTTTCTGGGCACGCACGCCACCCTGGGCGCGGACGTCAGCTTTCTTCTCGCCGTTGTTTTTACGTTTCTATTTCTCATCGGCTGGTATTTCGCCAAAAAGCGTCAGGGGAGCCGGCACCACACTATCGTCCTGTGGGGGATGGTGTCCATGCTCATTTATTTCACCGGTTACTACCAGATACGAGGCCTCGGCGTACTTGTATCGGAGGGAAGGGAAGGTTTCGGCGGGCCGGACTGGGTTTACAGCTACGTCTTCAAACCGACGCTCACCATACACATATTGCTTGTAAGCATCGGGATTATCATGGCCGTCTACATGATAGTCCTCGGTTTTCGAGCGTCGTACAAGATTGAAGGAAAATGGCAGTTAAGGGAGGGTTCCGACCTCAGGATTTCCGAACGCAATTTTTACAAATACCTGTTGATAATTTTGGCCGTGTTGGCGCTGATTACGGTCATCAGGTGCGGAAACAGCAGATGCGCCACAGTCTATGTAATAGGATATTTAATAATAGCGGCGGTTTTCTTTCTGGAAAGGCTTGTGGAGAAACTTTTTCCCGTCGGCGCGAAAAGGCATCGTCTGTTGGGCGGCTTAACGATGGTTATGTACTTTATTGTTCTTTTAACCACAACGCTTACTTACGCTCTTCTTTACATCTTTTACACGCCGGGCGGCGGCGTACCCTGCCAATAGCTCCTGCCAGTCAGCTTGCCTTGCCACCCTTTAAATGACCGATGGATTAAAGCGTGTTAAAATTTGGTGACGATGAAAAAATATTCCGATATAGGGGGCGACGGCGGCTCGAATATTCTCCGGCAGGTGGCGGAGATGACCGACCGCCTGGCGAACCGTCTTGAAAAGATTACTCACAAGGTTGCCGTTGTAAGCGGTAAAGGAGGCGTGGGTAAAAGCGTCGTCACCTCGAACCTCGCCGTAACCATGGCTCAAAAAGGGTATAGAGTCGGCGTTCTCGACGCGGACATAAACGGCTCATCCATTCCGCATGCGCTGGGACTTGGCGAGGCTCGCCCAAAGCGGACCGAAAACGGGATGGCGCCGATTGCCGGGCCGAACGGCATCAAGGTGATGTCTATCGATTTTTTTCTCGATTCGCACAGCGATACCGTAAAGTGGAATGGCCCGTCCGGCACGACTGCGTGGATGGGTGCGATGGAGGCCACTGCGCTAAGGGAGCTGCTGGCGGATACGGAATGGGGCGGTCTCGACTATCTGTTTATGGATACGCCGCCCGTGCTTAACCGCGTAAACGAACTGTCCGATTTTTGTCCCGCCTTAACCGGCGCGCTGATAGTGACGATACCGTCGGAGATATCGTACCGGATAGTGCTGAAGACCATCGCGAGGGTGAAGGAGCTCGGCATACCGATAATCGGTCTCGTGGAAAACATGAAGGGATATAACTGCGTGCACTGCGGCGGAAGCAACAAACTTTTCAACGGGCAGGACATGGAAGAGGCCTTGTCGTACATGGTGCCGTACCTCGGCGCCGTGCCGTTCGACGAGGCGGACAACGGCATGGGAAACAATCTGCGGGAAGCGTTTGCCGGAATATGCGAAAAGGCGTTCGGCGACGGTGCTGAAAAACCAGGTGTTAAAGGGGAGGGACAATGAAGTTTTTATGCATTAAATGCGACCAGGCCATGTCACTGAAGAAAGTGGAGGAGGATAGCCAGAAAAGCGTCGGCCTGACGTTTCACTGTTCGAGTTGCGGCAGTTCGTTTGCGATGCTGACGAACCCCATGGAGACACAGCTTGTCAAGTCTATGGGCGTTGCCATCGGGGGAAAGAAGAAACCCCACTCACCGATGGAGATAATAGACGATTCGCTTTCAGGCGGCGAACAGCCGGGCGGACTTCGCTGGGATAAGGACGCGGAGGAGCGGCTGAATAACGTACCGGCGATGGCACGTTCGATGGCCCGCGCCGCGATTGAGCGGAGCGCCAACGCCAAAGGCGTCAAGGTTATTACCACCGCCTTCATGGACGAGGTGAAAAAGGAGGTGCACTAGTGCTTTCCCCGCCCAACTTACCAACGGCAAGGTTTTGTTTTATGTGGGAGTCACGCGCCTTCGCGTGACCCCTTTTTTGCCGATTTCAGCGTCACGTGTGGGCACGTGACTGGCACTTCCGCTTTGTGGTACTTTGCGCGCTCGATTCAATGAAATTATGATAGCTTTATAAATAATTCTTATTGTTGACACACCTATCAGTATTTGTAAGAATATCGCGGTTTCAATAGGGAGTTACTTGATTTTTCGTTTTTGATTTAAACGCGTTATTAACTTTGGGGGGGGAGTGGGAAAGTGGCCAAATTACTTGAAGGCCCCGCGATGGAGCTCTTTAACAAATGGGGCATAAAGACACCGAATCACATTGTAATATCCGATATAAGCCAGCTCGATAATCTTGCCGACGCCAACCCCTGGATGAAAGAGTCCAAGATGGTTGTAAAGGCTCATGAGGCGCTTGGCAGCAGGATGAAGCTGGGACTCGTAAAGATAAACCTCGACCTTAAAGGGGTGAAGGAGGCGACCGGAAAAATCCTCGGGCATGACGTGCAGGGGCTGAAGATATCGCAGGTAATCGTCGCCGAACTGATCGAGCACAAGGATGAATATTACCTTGCGGTGCAGTCCAACCGCGACGGCGCCGAAGTGTTGATGGCAAAGTTCGGCGGTATCGAGGTGGAGGAGAATTGGGAAAAAGTTGTACGCACATCCGTCACGGTAGGCGACAAGCCGACAACCAAACAGCTCGAAAAGTGCGCGAAGGAGGCCGGCTATACGGGTGATACGGTTAAAAAGATGGCCGACTTTTCCATGAAGCTGTTCGACTGTTACGACAACGAGGACGGCTCATACATAGAAATCAATCCGCTCATAATGAATCCGAAGAGTGAGGAGCTGGTAGCGCTGGACGCCGTTACACTGCTGGACGGCGACGCGAGGTTCCGCCACCCGGACTGGAATTTCAACTTCGCATCCGAATTCGGCCGCGCCTACACGGAGTCGGAAAAGACGATAATGGAGGTGGACAGCCGCGTGAAAGGCTCCGTAAAACTTATCGAGATACCCGGCGGCACCACGGCGCTTTTGCCTGCCGGCGGCGGCGCTTCGGTGTTTTACTCCGACGCGGTCGTAACCCGGGGGGGCACGCTTGCCAACTACTCGGAATATTCCGGCGACCCGCCTTCGTGGGCTGTCGAGGCGCTTACCGATAAGGTCTGTTCGCTCCCCGGCATCACGAACATCATCGTCGGCGGCGCGATAGCGAACTTTACCGACGTAAAGGCGACCTTTGCCGGCATCATCAACGGGTTCCGCAAGGCACAAGCCGAAGGCAAGCTCGACGGAGTAAAAATTTGGGTAAGGCGCGGCGGCCCGAACGAGGCGGCCGGACTGGACGCAATGAGGGACTTAAAAAACGAGGGGTTCGACATAGAGGTTTTCGATCGATATACGCCGCTCACGGATATTGTCGATATGGCTCTGGAAGCGAAATAGGGTGGAGAGAAGATGAGTATCGTATGTGATGATAAAACGCGAGTAGTAATTCTGGGCGGCCCGGCCGGCGTAAACGCCGCGAAGAGAATGGCCGAATTCTGTCACCTTATCGGGCGTGACCTTTATGTGGACGCCTTTGTCTTTCCGCCGGACGCCGGTAAAACGGCGGACCTGATAGTTGGCAGCCAGATAATTCCGGTTCCTATTTACAAAACGCTAAAGGAAGCGACGGATAAGCATGACGTAAATACCGCGCTAGTATATCTTGCGCCGAACCGCGCTTACGGTGCGGCCATTGAAGCGCTTGAAAACGACAAGATAAAGGTAATCTCCATGATTACGGAAGGCGTGCCGGAAAAGGACGCCAAGCTAATGATAAAAAAGGCGAATGAGGTGGGCAAGATACTCAACGGCCCCTCATCAATCGGCATCATGTCTGCCGGAGAGTGCAGGCTCGGCGTCGTCGGCGGCGAGTACAACAACCTGATTCTCAGCAGGCTCTACAAGCAGGGTTCGTTTGGGGTCCTTACGAAGTCCGGCGGTCTGTCGAACGAGATAATGTGGATAGTCTCCCAGTTCGCGGACGGCGTTACCACTCAGGTTGGCATCGGCGGCGACACATATCCGGTTTCCGATTTCATCACATACCTGGAGATGTTCGAAAAGGATCCGCAGACGAAGGCGGTCGTCATGATCGGCGAGATGGGCGGAGACCTGGAGGAAAAAGCGGCCGAGTGGTTCGCGGAAAAGCCGCGCCGCATTAAGCTTATCGGCGTTATCGCCGGGTTTTGCCAGGAAAAACTCCCGAAAGGGATGAAGTTCGGCCACGCGGGCGCGAAAGAGGGACGGCTCGGCGAAGGAAGCGCGCGCTCAAAAGCTGAAGCGCTTAAAAAGGCGGGCGCAATCGTACCGGATACGTTCGGAGCGCTCGGCCCGGCGATTAAAAAGGTATACGAAGACCTGCTGGCGACGGGAGAGGTAAAAGAGGTCGAGGAAAAGGCCCCGTCCGAATTACCGCAGCTTCCGAAGAAAGTGGAAGAGGCCGCAAAGGGCGGAGAGATTCTCGTACAGCCGCTTATAAAGTCCACCATCGCTGACGACCGGGGCGACGAACCGTTGTATTGCGGCTATCCCGCCTCTGAGCTCATCAACGAGGGATACGATATCCCGCACGTCATCGGGCTTTTGTGGAATAAAAAACTTCCCACTCCAAAAGAGGCGGAGGTTATTAGGAGGATAATCATGCTGTCCGCTGACCACGGACCGTGCGTGTCCGGCGCGTTCGCCACGATAATGGCGGCGTGCGCGGGGATCGGCCTCAGCCAGTCGGTCGCGGCTGGCCTTATCATGATAGGCCCGCGTTTCGGCGGGGCGGTAACGGGCGCGGCGGAGCATTTTTCCTACGGCGTTCGCAATTTCCCCAACGATGTACCCGGCTTTCTTGCATACATGAAGAAAAACCACGGCCCCGTACCGGGAATCGGACACCGCGTGAAGAGCTTGAAAAACCCCGATAAGCGAGTGCAGGAACTCATCAGGCACGTGAGGGAGGCGGAAATCTTCACGCCGCATCTCGACTACGCGCTGAAGGTCCAAGATGTAACGACCGCGAAGAAAGATAACCTTATCCTGAACGTGGACGGCTGCATGGGATGCATCCTGACAGACCTCGGCTTCCCGTCCAATGCGCTTAACGGCTTTTTCATACTGGCGCGCACCATCGGCCTTATCGGCCACTGGACGGATCAGAAACGAAACGGCGGACGGCTGATCAGGATGTTCAACTATCTCGTCAACTACGCCGTCGAAAGAAAAAGGAAAGTCCCGCCGCTAAAGAGCTAAATTTCCGGGACACCATACCTGACCCAAGGGTCGGATGTGGTGTCCCATTAATTCATATAGGTGTTGCCCCCCTATCAAAAAACGGGTGTCGTCATCCATTTCATTTAAAGCTGAATTATGCAATAATTGTCACAAGTGCGAAAAAGGAATATCCCTTGTTTAAAATGACTGGAATTAAAGGAGTTTGAGATGTTTGGCAGGTCTTCAATTTTATCTTTAACAGCGGGGCTCGTATCGCTTTTGCTAATAACGTCGTGCGGCGGCGCGGGCGGCGCTGCCTCAAGCTCGACTGACACAATCACCGTATCAGGAACCGTTGCGGCGGCATCGGGTGTTGCCGCTAAAACTACTATCAGTTCCACTCAACTGCAGTCGGCCGTATCCGGCTGGGAAATCCAGGTAATAGATTCCAACGGCGATGTTATCGCTTCTACCACTACGGACGACAGCGGCGTCTTCACGGTCGAAGTGCCGGTTAATGCCACATACACAATCGTAGCGGTTAAAGGGAGTGTGACGATAGAAACTTCCGTAAATACCGCCGACAGGAACATAAACGTAACGCTTGATGTGGATATCGACTCGGTCGACGGCGACGATTCAGACAGTGACGCGAACCATGTCGATATAGATGTCAGTAACGACAACTCCTCGAATAATGGTAATACGGTGACGATTACGATTTCGATTGACGTCGAGCACCCGGAAGATCACGGGGAGCACGATGACGCCGATGACGATTCGGATGACCCCGATGACAATATGAATAAATGTACCGATGACGATTCGGACGACAACAGCGACCAGGACAGTGACAGTGATAATTCGGGCGATTGTAATGACGATGGTTCGGACGAAGTTGATGATGACGGTCAGGACAACGACCCGGATGACAGCTCTACGAATAGTTAGAATCCGCTAAATCCGCACTGTTGTTCCTGGGGGTTCCACTCCCCGGATTAAAAGCTGTGGATTCAATCGATCTCAATATATCTAATATAATACCTGTATTATAAATAAGTTCATAAAAGCATACAAATAGTACATTAAATTCTCAGTTACGGTAATTTGAGTATATAAATCAATAATATACCAATATAGACTTGGCATTATATATGCTTATTCATACTGTCGTGAGTATAGTTGATAATCGCGTTATGCGCTTAAGGGGTTTTGACTTGGAGGTTTTATGTTGAACAGATTCTCATTATTTACAGCGATGATCGGCTTTACCGCCCTGCTTGCCTTTTCCGCGTGCGGCAGTGCGGAGTTTTCCGGCAGCGCGAACAAATCTAACACAGCCACTATTACCGGAACAGTAGCGGCGGCGACCGCTGTAGCGGCAAAATCGACCGTAGGTTCCAATCAACCGCAATCGGTGGTTGCCGGCTGGGAAATTCAGGTCATAAATACCGGCGGCGACGTAATCGCCTCTACCACGACGGATGCGGGAGGCGTTTTCACGGTCGAAGTTCCGGTTAATGCCACATACACAATCGTAGCGGTTAAAGGGAGTGTGACGATAGAAACTTCCGTAAATACCGCCGACAGGAACATAAACGTAACGCTGGACGTGGATATCGATTCGGTCGACGGCAACGATTCCGACAGTGACGCGAACCATGTAGATATAGATGTCAGTAATGGCAACTCCTCGAATAACAGCAACACGATGACGATTACGATTTCGATTGATGTCGAGCATCCGGAGGACCATGGTGAAGATGTCGACTCGGATAACTACACCGATGACGATTCGGGTGTGGACGATCCTGATGGCGACTTGGACGATAATGTTTCAAACGGCGGTGGACCCACGCCGCCTCCGCCTCCCACTGGCGGCGGCGGACGCATCCCGCCTCCTCTTCCCCCTATTCCCGTGCCATAATCATCTGCCAATTAACGGCTCAGGTGTGGTTGCCGCCGACGCGGTAGCCGCATACTGAACTGTTCTACTCCTTCAGCAGTTTCAGGCAGAGGTTCGTCACCTTGTCCACGGTTATCGCCTTCAGGCAGAGATTGTCTTTGCATTTGCTGTTGCGGTGGTTAAACGCGGTGAGGCAGGGACTGCACGAAAAACCGGAGTACAGGCAGTGCACGTTATTACCCAGCGGGCCGTATAACGCCGGCGTCTCCGGGCCGAATAGCGTGACAACCTGCGTGCCGGTAATGGAGGCGTATTGCGCGGGGCCGCTGTCGTTCGTAAGGAAAACTTTCGCGAGGCGGCAAAGGTCGACCACATCCTGCAGAGTCTCCGTTTTTCCTATCAGGTTTACGAGGCGCGGGTTTTTCACCTCCTTTTCCATATACTTACCGTCCGAGGCCGCGCTTTCAAGACCAATGAGCGCCACAAGGTTTTTTTCATCGTCATCGAGAATTCTTTTCGCGGTTTGTGTGAAGTCCTCCAGTTCCCAGCTTCTTATCGGAAGCTCGCCCGCGTTCGGATTCACAATCGTCACCTTATGGCTCTGCGCGTCGTAGTCGGGAAACGCTTTTTTCATCAGCTTGGTTGCGTTTTTCAGCGCGTCTTTTGCCGGTTCCGGCCTGAAGGGCGTCACCGACCTTTCGGACAGTCTGCGTTTTAGCAATGGACTGTTTGTCTCGTTGTTTAAAACGGACTCGACGAGCGCCATGAAGTTAAGCGACATGTGCTTGTACGGATTATAGCCGACCTTGTAATTGTGCATGAATTTGCCGCGGTAAAGCCCCTCGTTCGTGTACGCGTAGAACCCGACGCGATTTCTTGCCAGTGTAAGGATGGTTAAAAGCGCCGACGCGCGTGAAAAAAGCTCCATGTCGATTACCGTATCGATGCGGACCGACCATATTCTTTTTATCGCTTCCCATACGTCGCGCAGGAAGTTGCCGAAGCTGTCGTCTCTCACTGTGAGGATTTTGTCCTCATCGAGCAGATTTAGCATCCGCAGTCCGTCGGCGTGACGTTTGAATATAAGAAAATAGACGTTTGCGTCCGGTGCGGCTTCCTTTAACCGTTTCATTGCCGAGTAACCGATAATCAGACTGCCTGCCTCGGACAGCTCTATCATAAGTACGTTTTTAATATCCCTCGTTTTGGGGAACAACAGGGAGTAAAAAAAGGCAGGCACGTCCGCCAGCAGGGCAAGCGGTATGCCCGCCCAGAAATCTACCGCCCTGATCGTGGAAAGTTTCAAAATTATCTCCCAAGATTACGTTAAGCAATGATGTTATACCCTAAACAGGGTTTTACCAATAGTGGTATAACCGTGGCATATATGGGGCATCAACGCCCCAAATTAAGGTAGCCGTTCGGATGAAAAATATAATCAACGTGTAATCAATATGTTATAGACATCGGTTTTGGTACGGTTCTGGTATATATAGAGTGTGAAGATTCAAAGGAGATGAAAAATGAATAAAGCCGAACTTAAAGAAAAGACCAAGGCGGATCTGGTTAAACTTGCCAAAAGGATATTCGGGCTTGCGCTAAAGCCAGCATTGGTAAAAGACGAGATGATATCGCTCATTCAAAAAGCGGACAGGGCGAAACGGAAACTTTCGGCGGCGAAACCCGCGAAGAAGGCCAAACCGGCTACAAAGAAAACGACGGCCAAAAGGTCTGCCGCAGCAAAACCGACGGCCAAAAAGGCTGCAAAAAAATCCGCGGCCCCGGTTGCGGCAAAAAGAAAGAGAACTGCCAAAGCTCCCGCGGCTGAAAAGCCCGTAGCCGCAAAACCGGCGGCAAGGAAAACAATCGTGGATACCGTAGCGATCCCGGCGCCGCCGCAGAACCGCCCGAACGGAGGCGAAGAGGCTGTCACGGAGTCGAAGTACTACGTTGCCCCGGTGCAGGAACACATCCACCCCACATACGAACCGCAGGAGCGTTACGGGGACGACAGGGTAACCCTGCTGGTGCGCGACCCGCACTGGATTTTTTCCTACTGGGATATGAATGACGACACTCCCGGCAGGGTGGCGCACAGCCACGGTATAGACGCCGGACATTGCGACACCGCTTTGCGTGTCTACGACGTTACGGGTCTGGATTTCGACGGTACGAACGGACAAATCTGTTTTGATCTCGGAGTCGGCGGTATGACTGGCAGCTACTACATAAACGTACCCAGCGACGGCAGGAGTTATTGCGTCGAGATCGGCCTCAAGGACGGTCAGGGCAGCTTCTACGTGATGGCGCGTTCAAACGTCATCACAGTCCCGCGCGCCTCCGTATCGGACCGCATGGACGAGGAGTGGATGATTGCCGACGAGGAATTTTGGGAAATGTATTCGCTTTCCGGCGGCTTCGGCCCGGTCGGCTCCTCGGAAGAGCTGGCGGAGCAGATGCAAAAACGGCTCGCGGGCGAGGAGGCTTCCGGTGCTGTCAGTTCGTTTAGTTCGGAAGCGGTGGTTGGAAAAAAGAATGATGATTTTTGGTTCCGTCTCGATTGTGAGCTTATAGTTTACGGCGCAACCGAGCCGGACGCTGTGGTAACGCTAGGCGACAAGCCGGTGACGCTGCGCCCGGACGGGACCTTTACAGCGCGGTTTGCGATGCCGGACGGTCTGCGCGTTCTGCCGGCCAGGGCAGTATCGGCAAGCCACAAACACGAAAAGACGATTACGCCGACGTTGTCGCGCAGTACGACATCTTTTGAAGACATTAACAGGGAAACGGAGAATACATGAACCCGAAAGGATACCTGGCTCTGGTGCTTCACACGCACCTGCCTTACGTGCGCCACCCGGAGTTCGACGAGTTCCTCGAGGAGGACTGGTTATTCGAGGCGATAACCGAGACGTACATACCGCTCATCCGTGTTTTCGACGGACTGGTGCGCGACGGCGTCGATTTCCGGATCACCATGTCGCTTACGCCGACGCTGCTGTCGATGCTTACCGACCCGTTTTTACAGGCGCGATACCAGCGGCACCTCAACAGGCTGGTGGAGCTTTCCGAAAAGGAGATTGAGCGCACGCGGTTCCAGGGCCAGAACCACGAGCTTGCGCTGATGTACCACTGGAAGTTCACCAGCGCGCGCGAGCTGTTTGTAAATCAGTATTCGAGCAATCTGGTTACCGCGTTCCGCGACCTTCAGGATCGCGGCAATCTGGAGATAATAACCTGCGGCGCGACGCACGGTTTCCTGCCGCTGATGCAATCGAACCCTGCCGCCGTTCGCGCCCAGATAAGGACGGCCGTGCGGCATTACGAGAAACATCTTGGACGCAAGCCGGCCGGTATCTGGCTGCCGGAATGCGGCTTTTACCCCGGCCTTGAGGAGATACTGCGCGAAAACGGTATCCGTTATTTCTTTACGGACACGCACGCGATCCTTCACGCGGAGCCGAGGCCGAAGTACGGCGTCTTCGCGCCCGTCTTCACACCGTCGGGAGTGGCGGCGTTCGGGCGGGACACGGAGTCCAGCAAACAGGTATGGTCCTCGAAGGAAGGTTACCCCGGCGACTACGAGTACAGGGATTTTTACCGCGACATCGGGTTCGACCTCGATTTCGATTACATCAGGGACTACATACAGCCGAACGGACTGCGGAAAATGACCGGCATAAAGTATCACCGCATCACGGGCGACAGTGACGACAAGCAGTTGTACGATCAGCATGCCGCGCTGGAAAGGCCGCCAGCCACGCCGGTAACTTCATGTTCAACCGCGAAAAGCAGGTGGAGCATCTGATAGGCGCGATGGGCGGGCGCGAGCCGATAATCGTGTCGCCGTACGACGCGGAACTTTTCGGCCACTGGTGGTACGAAGGCCCGGACTGGTTGAATTTCCTTTTAAGGAAAATGCACCACGATCAGGATACGGTCAAAACGATTACGCCGTCGATGTATCTGGAAAAATTCCCGAAGAACCAGGTCTGCATGCCTACGATGTCCTCATGGGGATACAAGGGCTACGCCGAAGTCTGGCTCGAAGGGAGCAACGACTGGATATACCGTCATCTGCTTAAAGCGGCGGACAGGATGGTCGCACTGGCGCATCGTTATCCGGAAGCGGACGGCGACGTGAAGCGCGCGCTCAATCAGGCGGCGCGGGAACTTCTGCTGGCGCAGAGTTCGGACTGGGCGTTCATCATGAAGACCGGCACGATGGTGGAGTACGCGGTGAAGCGGACGAAGGATCATCTGTGGCGGTTCGACAAACTGGCGGGCCAGATTGAAAGCGGCGCGCTCGACGGCGGCTTTTTACGAAAAATGGAAGAGACCGATAATATCTTCCCGGAGATGGATTACAAGGTTTACGCGTGAGCGCTATAACAAGGATTTGTAGGGGCGGATTGTCACCCTGTGCCTGTCGAAGGG
>JBHHVT010000032.1:0-14260 GCA_046754425.1 Nitrospinota bacterium
TTACGAGGTAGATAATGCGATACCAGCTCAGTAGGCGTAAAAACAGTTCCGCGCTTACTCTATTCCTGGCCGTTTTCTTCGGCGCGGCGTTATTTGCTCCCAATGCGTTTGCGGCGGCAAATTACGGCGCGGAGATAGTAGATGTTTTGGGAAAGGTCTCCGTGACGCTCAAGGCGGACGGCGCCACCGTGGAGGCGGCCGTCGGGCAAAGGCTCGGCGAGGGCGACGCGATAGAGACCGGAGCGGACGGCGAGGCCGAAATCCTTTTCGACGACGGCAACGTAACCAGGATGGACGAAAACAGCAAAATTACAATCGAAAAACTTTCCATGGAAGACGATAAAAGCCGAAAGTCGGTACTGGGGCTTGCGTTCGGGCGCGTTAAGAACTCCGTCATAAAGCTGGTGCACAAGGAGTCGAGTTTCGAGGTCCGTACCAAGTCGGCAGTAGCCGGCGTCAGGGGAACGCCGCACTGGGTCGTCGGCGCTTTCGAGGGCCGGACGCACAAAACGGAGGTCGACCTGCTTGGAACTACGGGTGAAAAAGGCTCCGTCTTTGTGAAGGGCAGCGACGCCGGCAAGACGGAGGTATTGGTTAAGCCCGGCATGAGGACGGTAGCGGAGTTCGGTCTGCCGCCGCTTGAACCGTTCGTAATAGCGCCCGACAGAAAGATCAGGCTGGGGATACTGATGCCGATAAAGACCGAGCCGGCCAAGAGCAGGGAACTGCGCGACAAAATCCTGGAGGAAGTTCGGGAAGAGGTAGAGGAAAAACCGGAACAGCCCGCCGAGGAAGAAAAACGGGAGGAACCGGGGGAAGAGGAAGAAGGATTGGTAAAACCGGCCGCGGGGAGCGACGAGGATGAAATGATGGAGCACGTTACAAGAGTTGTTTCGGTAGGTGAGATATTGGACCCGAACAAAGACGAAGAGTGCGAAGAATGCGCCAAACCGGGATCGACGAGCCATATCGACGACGAAGTAACGCCGTCGTCGCCGTCAACAACCATACGTCTGAATCTTACATACCAGTAACCGTTGAAAACAGGGGGATGAAGTGAGGAGGGTTATCGGGTTAAGTCTCATACTGTTTCTTGCCGCCGGAGGTTCGTTAGCCGCCGCGGGGGAAGAGAAGATAGTCCTTCAGATTAACGAAAACAGCAGCATCTGGTCCGGTGACGATTCGCCCAAAAAAGAAGGCGGTCAAAACCTCGTTTACTTTTCCGCCGCCTATCTGAAAAAGAAGTACGGCGTCACCTTCCTCGGCTCTTACGCGAATACCTCATATATATACAACGGAGGACAGCCAGCCGATTTCAGTCTCAGCAGCCTGACGGACAGCACGATTTCCGGTTATTACAAGTTCAGCGGCATAAAAGGCTTCGACATAAGGGCGGGGCTGGACCTTAACCTGCCGACCGGTAAGGCGGGATTTACGGACAGCCAGTTCGGGGCGCTTTTCACCGATAACGTGGTACAGGAGCTTAATGTCGTAAACTTTTTCGGCGGCGGCCTGAATATCGCGCCGAACGTTGTCGCAACAAAGTCGCTGGCCAACATGACCCTGGGTCTCGGCCTGCGGTACGAGCTTACCGGCAAGTACGACCCGACAACCGAAACGCCGAACGACGACTACGATCCCGGCGACCTTCTTACGTTTATAGGCAGTGGTATGTTAAGGCCCAATAACAGGTCGCTGATTGTCGCCGACCTGAGGGCGGCCATGTCGACGCGGGACAGGAGGGGAGGAGAGGATTTCTTCAAGCAGGGCAACGTCTATAATCTCAATCTCAGATATGTAAGAAAGTACGACACGTTCAGGGCCACGCTGTTCGGCTCCTACGGCATGCAGGATAAAAACCAGAGGACGGGCGCAACCGCGGGAACCCTTACGACGGAGGACAGGAATACAAACAACAACAAGTACGAACTCTACACGCACGTCTTTTACAATTTCACAAGTAAAGTCGGCATCAGCGGAATCCTCGGCTATAAGGACGTTCAGTCGAACAACGCCGCGGGCAGTCTTAAAGACGCGGGCTACGACAAAATCTATCTTGGCGGCGGCGGCACGTTCACGATATCGGACGTCCTGTTCTGGACAGCCGAGTTGAGGCTCTTTCAGGTAAACAACGGCGCGGACGCGCAGGAGGCGCAATCCACCAAGTATAACGGCTTCAATTTCGACATCGGCCTGGTCTATACTTTCAACAGGTGACGGGCGGAACAAGAAAATTTAAACAGGGTGTAAATTGAAGCCGCGCTCCGGCGGCCGGATGGGCTATCTTAGCGAGGTTCGCGTAGGCCTCGCAATGACGGCGGCGGCTTTTGTTATCTATTACGCCGATATCTCCTTCCTGAAGTCCATTTCACTTTTAATCTACGATTCCAATTTCCATGCGCGCGACTGGGTTGAAAAGAACAGCGGCGGCCCCGAAAGCGAAAAAGACGTCGTAATCGCCGCAATAGATGAAAAGAGCATAGAGAGGTTCGGGAGGTGGCCCTGGTCGAGGAGCGTCATCGCGGATTTGATCGACCGGCTAAACGGTTTCGGACCGAAGGCGATAGGTCTCGACATCGTATTCGACTCTCCTGAGCGACGGGCCGACATGGCGCTTGCGCGTGAGTTGTTGGAGAAAATAAAAAAAACCGGCAGGGACGGACAACTTCAAAACGATCTCAAGCGGGCGGCCGAAAATGCGGACGTCGACGCGAAGCTGGCGAGGGCGATTAAAAACGCCGGTAACGTTGTAGCCGGCTATTTCTTTTTCACCGAGGCACAGGAGATAAAAAATATCAAACTCGACAACAGGGCCGATTACAAAATCATAAGAAAATCGCAGTGGAACTACGAGCTACCGCCCAAAAACGAAAGGGATTTCGACTTTCGGAAAACCGATTTCAAGTTCAGGCAGGCACTCGGGGCCAGGCCGAATATCAAGGCTATTACGGACGCCGCCGCCTATACCGGTTACTTCAACCTGATACCCGACATTGACGGCGTTTACAGGAAGATGACCAACGTTATCGAGTTTCAGATTGGCAATAGCAAAAGATACTTTCCGCACATGGCAATGCAGTCGTACCGGCTTGCGGCCAAAAAACCGGGAGTAAAAGGAAAGTTCAGTTTTAAGCTGCGGAAAAACGGCGTGGACGGTTTCACGGTAGGCGATACGTTTATTCCCAGCGACGGCAGGGGACAGTCGCTGCTTAACTATTACGGCCCCGAAAGGACGTTCCGGTATGTTTCCATCTCCGACCTGCTGGAAGGCGGCGAGGCGGGTGATAGATACCGACAGCTAATAAAGGATAAGGTCGTGCTTGCGGGCGCCACGGCGAAAGGTATCTACGATGTCCGCAATACGCCTTACGGTATTATGCCGGGCGCGGAAGTGCAGGCGACGTTTATCCAAAACGTGATGGACGGAAATGTCCTCAAATGGCAAAAGGAGGGGCAGGGGAGTTTCTATTTTATCTTTAACGAACTCTCGATACTCGGCCTGGGCCTTTTACTTACGGCCGCCATGAGAAGGCTGAACCTTTTTTACGGCGGTCTTCTCGCGCTGGGTCTGATGGTCTCCTACTACGTTTTTCAACTTTACATGTTCATAGGACAGCATGTATGGCTCGATATCCTCTACCCGATGATAGCCCTGTTTATCGTCTACGGCGGGATAGCGTTTTACAAGTACGCCGTGGAGTCCGGCGAAAGAAGGTTTATCAAAAAGGCGTTCGGCCATTACATATCGCCGGAGGTTGTTAACCAGATAATAGCCGACCCGTCCAAGCTCGAACTTGGCGGGCAGGAAAAAGTAATGACCGCGTTTTTCACGGACATAAAAGGTTTTTCCAGTTTTTCCGAAAAAATGGGACCGCACGACCTGGTGGAACTTTTAAACGAGTACCTTTCGGAGATGACGGAGATAATCCGGTATAACCACGGCACGCTCGATAAGTATATTGGCGACGCGATAGTCGCGTTTTTCGGCGCGCCGCTTGACGACGAACGGCACGCGGTGAAGGCGTGCCGGGCCGCGCTCGAATCACAGCGGCGGCTCGCGGCGTTGCGCGAAAAATGGAAGGCAAGGGATCTGCCGCCGATTGAGGTTCGCATCGGCATCAATACCGGCCGGATGCTGGTGGGCAACATGGGGTCGAAGGATACGTTCAACTACACGATGATGGGTGACGAGGTCAATCTAGCGTCGCGCCTTGAAGGTTTGAACAAGCAGTACGGCAGTTCCATTTGCATAACGGAAAGTACGCTCAACGCGGCGAACGGTGAGTTTGAAGCGCGGGAACTCGACCTCGTCCGGGTAGTCGGCAGGGAAACGCCGGTGCGAATCTACGAACTTATGGCGTTAAAAGGCGGGCTGACGCCGGAACGCGAAAAGCAGCGCGCGCAATTCCACCAGGCGCTAAAAATTTACAGGGCGCGGAAATGGGAAGAGGCATCCGCGCTTTTTGCGGAACTCCACCGGCTCTACGACGATACGGCGGCTGTCTATTACGTGAGAAGATGCAGGCGTTTTATGGAACTGCCTCCGGGCAGCGACTGGGACGGAGTTTTCTCAATCACGAAGAAGTAATCCTCGACGGGTTCATCCTTCGACAAGCTCAGGATGACAATGCGCGCGAAGTGTGACAGGGCCGGTTAAAGCATCAAAATCTTCTTTTCAGCCGTTTCCAGATGCCGCGTCCGACTATCTTTTCCGCCGCCGTTAGAACTTTTTGAATCAGTTCCAGTATGTCGCCGTCCCCCGCCCAATGGCGGCGGACTATATCGGGATTCGTTTTGTTGATGAGCCCGTTTAACGCGTAGACCGCGAGAATCACGTCGTCTATAAAACCGACCGGACCGAACACCGCCTCCGGGATGATATCGAGCGGCGATATGAAGTACGCCAGCATGGCGACCATCTTGGCCTTTTCCGTCGCGGGCACGTTCGGGTCCGTGGAAAGTTTATAGGTGAGGTGGAAAAGATCCGGCGCGAGCATGAGAATATTGCCCCACCTGTATTTTGAGCCTTCGCCGCTTTTTAACCACTCGTTTATCCGCGACCTCAGGACGGTGTAAAAATCCATCTCGTTAGATTTCATCTCTGTACCGTCCGTTGCTTATACAGCCGTTTAAATGGTTCCCGGTCAAGGTTTTTATATGCTTAAAGCATTTTTTGTATTTTTTCCCTTGCTTCGGATGCGAGTGTCGAGTCCGGGTATTTGGTCAGGAAGGCGTGATATTTTTCCAACGCCGCCTTTTTGTTCGATGCAAGTTCCAGGTTTTGCGCGGTCATAAAATCGATCTCTTCCGCAAAGGCGAAAGAATTCCCGGCAGAAAATTTTTCAAGCGCCGCGTTCGATTTTTCGTAATCACCCTGATCCTGGTAATACCTTGCAAGCGATAGTACGGCCATGGCAACAAAAAGATCATCCGGCTTGCCCGTACTTATAATTTTTTCATAGAGTTTTACCGCTTCCTCGGAATTTCCCTGTCTCGCGAGCGTGTGCGCACGGTAGAGGTCCGCTATGGGGGCCGCGGCAGTCCCGGAAAAACGCTGGGAAAAATCGGTCAGCGCGGTTACAACCTCGGCCAGCAGCGCGGGGTCCGCATCCTCCCCGCGCGGGTAAGCGTTTATTATCCGCGACAGTTCGTTTTGGGCCGTTGCGGCCTTTTGCTGAGTGTAGTAGAAAACGCCGCCGCCTATCACGACGGCAAGCATCACGAAAAGCAGTGGTGTAAGGAGTTTCCCCCAGTTTTCCGCCGCCCAGTGGTACTTCCGATCCCAGAAGCCGAGAAATTCGTCCGGCTGTGTTAAGGTTCCCTTCCTTCTAATTCGTTTATACCGTGCCAATGAATGCCTCCACCAATGTCTGAGAATGCGCGAGGACGGCTTCCGCCTCATCCGGGTTCAGTCCCGCACCGCACACCGCCTTTAGCGCCATCTCCCTGTCCATCAGGTCTCCCGGCGCGTGGCTGTCTGTATTAAAAACCAGCGACGTTCCCGCTTCCATCGCGGTGCGCGCCACGTGTCCGTTTGTCAGGCTATGCCCGCGGCGGCCGCTCAGTTCAAGCGCCACACCCGCCGACGCCGCCTTTTTAGCCAACTCCGGCGTCAACAGACCCGGGTGGGCGATGATGTCCACTCCGGCATCGACGGCGGCGTCGTTTGTTCCCTTTTTAACCGGTTCGACAATCGTCTCCCCGTGTACCAGCACAATCCGCGCGCCGCCCGCGCGCGCGGCTTTTACCACGTCGGCAATCTTGCGGGGCGATACGTGCGTCACCTCCACACCCGGCAGAACTTTTACATCGTGGTCGTCGTCCTCCGCGAAACGCACGATCGACTCCACGACGTACCCCACGTTCGACTGGTCCACGTGGTCGGTTATCGCGATATAGCGGCAGCCGATCTCCTCGCTTCTTCGCGCGAGCTCCGCCGGAACGAGTACGCCGTCCGATAAAATGCTGTGCATGTGCAAATCAATCATAACAGTTAGATTATGCGAAGAACGATTGTATGTCCACCGGATTGCATCCGGCGGCATTATGCCAGCAAATGAACAGGCAACTGTTTATTCATAACCAGTGACAGTTAATTTCACGGTTGAGTCGTAACCGCCCACACCCGCAGGGTGTGGAAAAAAAGAGCGCCTAAAAAAAGGGGGAAATTTAGGCGCTCATCCAACTAGGGTAAAAGTGGGGTTATAACAATTTCTTATGCGGTTTCCACCAGCAGATCGTGCGTGAGCGTGCAATCCTTGCAGAAGTGATCCACGTTGCGACCGCACATGAGGCATGTGAGTTCGCCGCGATAAAACCTCAACTGCCCGTTGCAATGCCGGCATATCCGCGATCCGTTCCGAAATATCGGCATCGGTTTTACTATCAGCTTTTGAGACATCAAATTCATATTCATGTCGCTACCAAAATGCAAAGAGAATGCCAACATCTGAATTTCACCTATAACCCATATAAATTAAAAGTGTTAGCTGTATTTCAATCATTGCGGCAACTTATTTCGGCTTCAAAAATGGCAGGAAAATGTGAAGTTTTCCACAAAAATTAGAGAAAAAGATACAACCATGTTGCATCTGGCGGCAAATTGCCGGCGCGGTTGTAAACCGTGAAGAAGTTTTTATTCGATAACCGCTATTAAACGGCTTTGCCGTAGTTTTGCGTCCGCATAGCGGGCCGGCTCTGTCGCTAATTGCTTCCCATGTAACGGGCGGGTTAGTCGTACTTGACCAAATTCAGATTTAAAAAAGAGTGCATTTCCGCCATCCTGGTATCCGTTTTGTCGTTTTCGCCGCATAAGGCTTTCGCGTATTGAAGGATATCATCGGCCTTGAACGGTTTTTGGATGAAATGACCGGAGTCCAAGGGCCCTCTTGTACCGTTGGGAAAAACATGCGTCAGATCCCAGCCGCTGATGTAAACGATTTTCAATCCGTCGTCTATCTTTCCGAGCTGGTATCCTACCTCAAGCCCGTTCATATCCGACAGTGTAATGTCGATGAAGGCAAGCGTAATCTTTTCACCGGACAACATGGAATCCCTTAAAGTCTTTATTCCTTCCCTGCCGGAAGTTTTTCTGATTACCTTGAACCCGCATTGGTTATTAGCGCTTTTTTTCGGCGCGCCGATAAGCTTCTCCAGTTCGGGTGAGCCGATGTCCGTATTCGATTCCTCCAAAAAGTCTTTAATTAATGCCCCCACGGCTTCATCATCGTCTATTACAAGAACTCTGACCATGATTCCTCCTTTACGCTTTTCCGTTTTTGTTAATCAGCCCCGAATCCGTTAATGATCGATAACCGGCTACAAGAGTGTTTATTTTTTCCAGCTGTTGCGAGAGTTTTTCCGTTTCAATTCGGTGCAGATTAAGGTTTTCTTCTCCAAGCCTGCAAAGTTCGGCGAGTACCGGCATCAGCTGTTTAGCTATGTCGTTGTCTTGTCGGTATTCGGTAATCGTATTTTCCCTGTCGGACAGCGACCGCAGGATATGATTAAGGCACTCAAACTCGTATGTCAGATTATTTGCAATTATTTTGACCCTGTCCGGATAGTTAAGCGCCGGCAAAATAGCGTTTGCGATATCATGCGCCATCTTTTTCCCGTTAATCATTTTAAAATCGTCCATCATGCGGCTCTTCTCACTGTTTTTTTTCGGACGAGCCGGGCCGGCAGGTCAGCGTGACCTGGCTGCCTTTGTCGTTCCACTCGACGCTGTCGTAGTAAAAATTCATCAGCATTATCCCCCTCCCCGATAAAGCCAGCAGGTCGCCGCTATCAGGCGCCGGTATCTTTTTCCAGTCGAAACCGTCACCGTCGTCCGTAATGACGTATTTTATTAGACCGCCGTTTAGTTCAAGGGTAATGTTTACTTTACGATCGATGTACTTATTCTGGTTTCTCCGCGCGTTTGCCATCGCCTCGTAATTTTCAAAACCGTTGTCTTTTTCCTTTATCGATGAATCGAGTTCCAGGTTACCGTGGTAGACGGCATTCGCAATCGCCTCATAGAGGCCCAGCTTTAATCCCTTTACATTTTTGGTACGCAAGTCCCGGCAGAGCGCGTAAATTACCCTGGGGATGTCCTCCGGAAGCTTGAAAGAAAGTTCATGTCTTGATGATACGGAGCCGCTTCTCGCGAACCAGTCCTCTTCGTCACCGTTGATGAGGTAGTGGCGCTCCAGAACGCTCCCCACTCGTTCAATCAGATCGGCTACGGAAAACGGTTTAATCAGGTAGTCGTTTGCGCCGAGCCTGAGTCCGTCGATTACGTCCTGCATGGTACCTTTCGCCGTGAGGAAAATCACCGGCAGGTTTTTTGTCTGTTCGGTTTTTCTCAATCTGTCCAGCATTCCGTCCCCGGCAAGTTTTGGCATCATCCGGTCCAGCACCACAAGGTCCGGCCTGACTGACTTTATCGACTGCAGGGCCTCTTCTCCGTTTTCGGCCGACTTAACGCTGTAGCCCTCCGTTTCCAGGTTTGCGCCGCATATTTGCCGGATTATCGGATCGTCGTCAACTACGAGTATGTTTTTGCTGTTCATTGCTCCTCCTACGGTGCGTTTGGCAATGTGAAATGAAATGTTGAACCGTCGCCTTCGATGCTTTCAACGCTGATATCGCCGCCGTGAAGGCGAACGTACTGTCTTACAATGGCGAGCCCCAAACCCGTCCCCTGCTGTTCATCAACCTGTCTGTCAATCTGATAGAATTCGTTAAATATTTTTTCGGTATGCTCCTCCGGTATACCGCGCCCCGTGTCGGAAACGGAGAAACATACGTCGTTGTTGCCGTTTTTACGGCACCGGATGTTTACGCTTCCGGAGGAAGTAAACTTGGCGGCATTAGTTACCAGGTTCATGATGATATGTCTCAGTTTTTGTCTGTCGGCGTATACTTTAATACTCGGCGCATCCATCGTGAACTTGACCGGTTTGGTTTTAAAAAGCGGCTCGATCTCTTCCCGTGCAAGCGATTCGAGGAAATCCCCGCCGTCAAACGTTTCCGGTTTAAACACTGCCTGCTGTGACTGCGTTCTTGAAAAGGCAAGGATTTCATTGACCATGCCAAGGAGGCGAAAAGCGGATCTTTCAGCCATTTCGAGGAATCTTTTGCTGTTCCCTGGTGTGGTCTTGCCGGACGCCGAATTAAGGGTCTGGACGGAACCGATGATACCTGAAAGAGGCGTCTTGAACTCATGCGTGACTAGCGAAAGGAAGTCGGATTTTGCCTTGTCCGCGGCTTTTGCCTGTATTAGTGCCGCCTTCAGGTCCTGCTCCATCTGCCAGCTTATGGTAAGTTTGAGTGCAAGCTGTCTTATTTCATCCGGGTCGAACGGTTTTTTCAGATAAAGCAGTTTCTCCGGACTGCCGATCTGTTTTACGATGCTATGGCGCGTGTGGTCCGAATATCCGGTCACAAATACGATTTCCACCTGCCGGTCGAGTTTCCTGATTTTTTTGCCGGTTTCGATACCATCCAATCCGTCAGTCATTCGCATATCGCAAAATATTACGGCGAACGGTCTCTCCTTTTTCAGGGAGCGTTCGACGCGCATGACGCCTTCTTCGCCGGACAGGGATACGGTCAAGTCGTACTTTTCCCTGTTATTCAAGGGTTGCTCGGTCGGTTTTAATCCCAACTCTCCTGCTATCGAAGCCAGCTCGCGGTTCTGTTCGGAGCCGTTACCGGCCAGAACTCTCACATATTCGTCAAGAATTTCCTGTTCGTCGTCGATGACGAGAATTTTATTGTTCTTCATGGCTAGATGATATTTATCGTCAACCCCGTATCACTGGTTACCTTTTCAAACGCGTCACGGTTTGCGGTATACGCGTCAACGATGACAGGGTCAAAGAGCGTTCCCCTGCCGTTGATAATTTTCCTGTGCGTATCCTCGGTCCGTTCGTCGGGGAACAGGTCCCAATCGGCGGTGGGGTCGTAACTGTTAGCCAAGGCTACAAGCCGCGCGCTCAATGGAATCGCTTCGCCCGCGAGCCCGTCCGGATAGCCCATGCCGTCGTATCTTTCATGGTGGCGCCGCGCTATCTCTTCGCAGGTAATCAACTGCACCGGCGGATTGCCTTTGAAAGTTCTTGCCGCGTTTTGGAATATTTCCCCTCCGATAACGGTATGCTGTCGAAAAATCATCCGCTCTTGCCTGCTACGGTTGCGGGAATTAATTATGCTGTCGGGCACGCCGACTTTTCCTATATCGTGAAGCTGGGACGCCCAAAGGATTGCCTCCGCCAATTCATCGGAGATACTTTCCATATACTTTCCGTTTTTACGCAGCTCATTGATCAGAATCTCTATGTACCGGGAAATCCTCTCCATGTGTATTGCCGCCCGCGCGTGGCGGGTCTCCGCCGCTTTTGCCAGTGAAAGGAAGATGGATTCGTAACTCTTTTCCAGCTGTTGCGATTTCAGAAGCAGTTCGCTTTTGAGGTCATTTTTCTCTCTTGCCGTGATGCTTTCGGCCCGGTGGACGATCATCTGGCTTTTTACGCGTTCCAGCAGTATCTGCGGATAGTACGGTTTTGTAATGTAATCGTCCGCGTGACACTTGAAACCGCTCACTATCTCTTCCGGCGTGGCCCTGGCGGATACGAGTATTATCTTCGTCTTCCCTGTATCCGGGTCGCTTTTCAGCAGCCGTGTCGCCTCGTCCCCGGCAAGACCGGGCATCATGATGTCCATAAGCACGATCTCCGGATGGAACCTCTTAACGAGGCGGATGCCCTCGTCGGCGTTAGGCGAGTCCATGACCTCGTACCCGGCCTCTTCCAGAGTGTCGCGCGCGAGCCTCGTGTTAAGCGGATTGTCGTCGATTATAATGACCGATCCCGGCTTGGCCATCATCTCACCTTGCAGACCTTGTCCGCCGGTACAGTGAAGTAGAAACTGCTTCCCTGGCCCGGAACGCTTTCGAACCAGATGCGGCCCCCCATAAGTTCCACCAGCTTTTTAGCGATGGCAAGGCCGAGGCCGACGCCTGTCTTTACTCCAGACTTGTCCGAGCACTCGAAACTTTTGAATAGGTACTCACGGAACTCATCGGATATCCCCACGCCATTGTCGAGAACGCAAAACTCAACGGCGCCTTCGCCGGCCAGTTCGCGCGCGCAAATTTTTACGGCCCCTCCGGATTCGGAGAACTTGACCGCGTTTCCAACAAGGTTGAAAAGTATCTGGTCGAACCTGACCTTATCAACATATATGAATGGTGAAACCTCTTGTACGTCGCAGGAGAGGTCGAGGTTTTTTTCCTCCACAACGTTTCGGAAAGACGCGGTTACCGATTCAACATGCGGCCTGAAATCTATCGCCTCCAGGAAGAGAACCATCTTGTCGGCCTCTATTTTTGACATGTCCAGAATGTCGTTTATCAGATCAAGGAGGTGCGACCCTGAATTTCTTATATAGCCGCAAAATTCCTTTATCGTATTTATCTCCTTGACGCGGATGTTGTCTATGATTTCCATAACCCCGTTTTTCCCGTTATTGCCGTTTTCAGGCGCGGGGGAATCGATGTATGAAACCAGTCCGTTGAGGTTGTCGCCTATTCTTTCGATTCTCGGCGGTATCCTCTCCGCGAAGCCGATAATGGAGTTCAGCGGGCTCCTTAGTTCGTGGCTCATGCTGGCGATGAATTCGGATTTTTTTCTGGCGGCGGCCTGCGCCTTTACCTTTTCTTCTTCAAGCTGTTTCGTTCTTTCGGAAACGATGGATTCCAACTCGTCTCGGCGGCTTTTTTCCGCCAGCATGTAGTGCTCCACTTTTTTTAAAAGAGCGCGTATCAGCGCTATGATGTCCGGCGGGCCGTCTATCTGAAATATGTCGTGCAGTTGACACTGTTTATTGTCGTCCTCGCAGTGGTCGCGTGCGGGATAGGAAAGTTTAAGCTCGGTATACGGTATATGACTTTCCCGCAACATGGAGTTGACACTTTCTTTCAGTAGCTTGAGTTGACGGGCGTTTTCCATGTCGCGGTTTGGCGGGGAAGAAGGGACCGTTCCATTAAGTATATTGTTCATCCGTCCCACCTGTACTGCATTTAAAAACGTGATAATAATTATTGAAAAATGAATAAGTCCGCCCGGACAAGGGGGGAGGAAGAGGGACGTGCCGGGCGGACTTTGAGCGGGCTGCTTAACGGATACTGCCAATTGAGAAGCGATAGACAATGCGGCTTTAACATCTGTTGCGTTCCCCTCAGGCGACAGGATCACTTTTAACTATGATTGACTCTAACTCCGTTTCTATCTCCTCATAGAGCAGGAAGCGCGCCAAAACTGTAAGACATTGCAATACAAGCCATGGTTCTAATGAGGAGCTGACATATTGATAGTAAGTGTGAAATTATTTGCACCGGTCAATCATGCTTTAATTCGATACAAAACCAATACGGCAATTTTTTCACAACTTTGCGTCAAAATCCGGCAGTGAAAAATTTTTCATCCATACGCGCAATAATAATCACATTCATGTGCGTACTAATGTTCAGTCGATATTTGGGGTATTACAGCATGGGGATTATGAGTTAACATGAAAAGCGAGTAGGACATATTTATTAATGTATAGTTTTTCGTTTGAAACCATTTGGAACTTACCGTATCTAAACATACTGAATGAGTAACCGATTGGAGGCTGTTGTGAAAAAGAATTGGAAGATAATTACAGGAGTACTGGTTGTTATGATGTTAGTAGGATTTAACCGGTTTTTAGACGACGTTGCAACGGGTCAGGGGCCCGGCTATAAAAGCATCTCCGCGCAAAAAGGGTTGCAGATTGTGGAAACCGAAAAAGATGTATTGATGCTCGACGTCAGGACGCCGCAGGAGTTTACAGGGCCGCTGGGACATATCGACGGCGCAAAACTTATCCCGGTGCAGGAACTTGCGAATCGACTGAAAGAGATTGCGCAGTACAAGGATAAAAAGGTTGTGCTTGTCTGCCATTCCGGAAGGCGCAGCAAGATTGCCGGTAATATCCTCGTGCAAAACGGTTTTAAAAATGTGATGGAAATAGAGACCGGAATGGTGGGCGTAAGAAAGCTCCAAACCGCGACTGTAAACTAAGCCGGTTGTACCGGCGGACAATTACGGCTCAGGTGCCGTGTCGCCGCCGGCAATTCGCCGTCGCAAATTAGGACTCGCTGTATAAAGCCTGCTCGACGGGCGGCTGTGTTGGAGATTGTCGGGCTTTAAGGGTGTCCGGCCTTAAACGCCGACACAACTAACCTGAATATTCGTTACATCAGCGCCAGGTTTCCGATGCTTACGCGGATGAAGTAATCCGGTCCGGGACGCACGTTGACAATGAAACCGCCGATGCCGCTGGCGGTAGTCGTAGTGACGACGTTCCCCGACGAGTCTATTATCTCTACCAAGGCGTTCAACCAGACTACCGCACTCATCGGACCGGCCCCCTGGCCCGGCTTCAGTTTGGGCGCGGTGACAACGTCGGAAAGTGTGCCGGTTATCGTTATCGTGGTTACGCCCGGTGTCTGGCCTCCTCCTCCTCCGCCCCCTCCGCCGCAGGCGGTAAGGATTATGGCCAGAGCAAAGACAGCCAACAGTCGGACGCGTTTTAAATCAGTTAAAAACCAAATTTCCCCAGAATTAATTAATTAATATGAACACGCGTGGAAAGATAGGAGTAAAATTATAGTAGGAGGTGAGAAGAATGCATCTAGTGCATCACAAAGATTTCCGGCACTGGACTGAAGTGGAGATCATGGCGATAC
>JBHHVT010000033.1:0-14159 GCA_046754425.1 Nitrospinota bacterium
CGAGGCGGAAGATTTTATAGTTGCTTGATAGGCGGTTTGCAAAAGCGCAAGTTCGGACACGGCCTTTGGCATGTCGGCGTCCTGCGCGTTTGAAAGCATTGTTTTCGTGTCAAAGTTGGACTGTTCGATTGACGTCCGTGTCGCCAGCACAAGGTTTGCGCGGGCACCAACTTGTCCCCTGAGCGCGGTGGTGGTGTCGACCGAACTGTTCAGGTTATCCACAAGCCCCGCAATCGCCGAAACGTCGTTAAGCAGCATTGCCTGTTCGAGGCGCTGCAGGATTGGTATCAGGTTTCGTCCGCCGCCTATGCCGAGCAGTTCCGCCGTGTTTCCCGTACCCGCCTCGACAGCGTACGCTACCGTCGCCGCGTTGTTTGATGTAATTGTTACTGCAGTGCCGTTAGCGTTCAGCGCGGCCGTTATGTTGGTCGGTGAAGCGTTTAGCGCCGTCAAAACATCGGCGACCGTCGTGGCGCCGGCAAACGTAACAGTGGCGGATGCCGCACCGTTTCTCACGATGATATCGTTTAACGTGAGCCCGCCGCCGCCGTAGAGGTCGCTTAACAGCGTAGTGCCTGTCACATCGGGGTTCAGGTCGTCCCCCGTAAAACTCGAAAGAGGCCTGCTTCCGGCTATACCGAGGTCCGCGGCCGGGGTACCGGACGTGTCGGAAATAACCAGCGGCCCGGTGACGGACGTATTGTTATCCGTTATCGTTATCGACATGCCGTCCGCTGAAAAGCCGGCGGTAACGTTGGCGCCGCTTGCGTTAATGGCGGCGATTACGGTACCGACCGTATCGCCCGCATTTACTGTGACGGATCCGGTTCCGCCCGCTCTGTCGGTTACCGTAAACGTGCCCGCCGCCACGCCGGTTCCGCCGTTAAGCTGAGCGATTGGCGTTGCGGAGTTTAGTTGCGGATTCATGTCCGCCGTAAGGAACTCGGATGCGAGGACGGACATGTTTACGATTACATTCTGGTTCACCTCGGCGGTGAGCTGCGTATGGTCGCCTGAATATAAACCGTTGGTGGTTATCGGTACAAGGTTGGTCTGTCTTCCGCCGAAAATGTAGTCGGAGCCGATGCTGCTGTTTCCTACCTGGATAGCTCTTTGTATCATGGTTGATATTTCAACGGCGGTTGTCTGCCGTGTCTGTGCGCTGGCGGTGCCGTTCGCCATGGAGAGAGCGAGTTCGTTGGCGCGCACCGCAAGCTGCGTGGCGTCTCCAATCAGCGAATCGCTGGTATTAAGGAAGGCCTCCGCCTGAACACCCAATGATTCATACCTGTCGTTTCTGTCGAGACGTGTCTGGAATTTCAGTATCTCCCCCATTGAGACGGGGTCGTCGGAGGGCCGGTTAACCCGTTTTCCGGACGATATCTGCTCCTGCCATTTGAGCATTCCCTCGTTTTGACGCATGACGTTAATGAGCGTATTCTCGTACATCATCCGGTTGGTTACTCGAAACATATCATTTATCCTTTAAGGCGTTATCGGCATTCCTATTTATCTACTTGATGTTTAAAAGTGTTACCAGCAGTTCGTCTACCGTGCTTATCATCTTTGCGGCCGCGCTGTACGCGTGCTGGAACTTCACCAGGTTTACCATCTCCTCGTCTAGTGATACGCCGGATGCCTGTTCCCGCAGGTTCAGCAGCTGGGTCGATATACTCTCCTGCTGTGTGAGTCCGTTTTTCGCTGCTACTGCCCCGGAACCCACCTGTCCCACTATGGAGGAAAAAAAATCGTCGAATGTAAAAAGACCGGATGCGGTGGCCGCGCCCGGTACTGTTCCTATCAACCTTGTATATTGCAGGTCGGCGATCCGCCTCGCGAGCGTGCCGTCGCCCAACTGTGTCGTACTGCCCGCGGCTATGCGGTTAAGGTTGTTTACCACGTTTGGGTTTACCGTCATGTTTACCGCCGCGTCGTGCGAGGCGCTGATATCAAACGTATCGCCCGCCGCCGGCGCGCCCGTAACGGAGATTGAATAGCCTATCTGCTGAAAAAAGGTGAGCGCCGCACCCGACGTATATGAAAATGTTCCGGATGCCGCGTTTGTAAACTTGTTAAATACACTGTAGTTGCCCGCGCCGTCGAACGTGATGCGGTAGTGGTCTAGGCCGACCGTTTCGGGGTCCAACAACGTGCCTGTTCCCAGGACACCGCTGCCGCTGTTCGTGGCATCGCCGGTACCTCCGGGAGTAAGGTTGGTGAAGAAATCCGTGCCGGCCGTGCCGTCCAGTCCCAAACCGGATGCGTGCAGGTTGTTTACATCCTTGATTATGCTTGCGGCAAGCCTGTCAAGGTCGTCCAGTATATTGGGAAGATCGGTTTCCCTCAGCTCTATCCACGCTCCGATGTTGCCGCTGTTGAACTCCGTCGTGATATCGGTCTGCGTGCCGGAGGCGTCCGTCCAGAAGATAGAGCTGGTTTCCGGATCCTGCGGGTTTACCCGCGTGGAGAGGTTAAACGCGGACTGTCCCACAACCAGAGGGCGGCCGTTATTCATCATTACGACAACTTCGTTATTGCTCTGCTCAAAGTAGGAGACGTCGACCAGTTTACTCAAATCCATTATGAGCGCCTCGCGCTGATCCCGGAAATCGTTTGCCGTTACATTGCCCACTTCCGTTTCGTGGATCGTCTTGTTTATCTGCGCAATCTCGGTTGTTATCCGGTTTATCTCCGGTATGGAGGCGGTGATTTTTTGATCTATGTCCCTTCTGATGCCTTTTAGTTCGTTTGCGGCGGCCGAGAAATTCCGGGCAAGAAGGCGCGCCTTCTCCACAACGTCCTGTCGCTCGGTAAGGCCGGAAGCGTTTATGGAAAGGTTATAAAAGGACTGGAACATCTGGCTCATCATCTGGTTGATGCCGTTTCCGTCCGCTTCGTTGAGCACAACGTCGAGACGGCTCATTATGATATTCCGCGCCTCCCACCTTGCCAGATTGAAGTTGCTTTCCAAGCGCTGGCTGAACAGGAATTTGTCGAACCTCCGCTCGACTCCCTCAATCTGGACACCGGTTCCCAGCGCCATCCTGCCGAAGTTTACAGGGAACGCCGATTCCAGGCGTACCTCTTGCTTGTTGTAGTCCGGGTTATTGACATTTGCAATATTTTGACCGGTAACCTCAATAGCGGTCTGGTGCGTAAGCAGCGCCCACTTGGCCGTGTTCATGGCGGCGTAGACGTTCATGACTAATACGACTTGCGCACTACCCGGCCGGACAGCGCGCTGTTTTTGATCGAGAGCCGCGGCGAATAAGTAATGGCCGGTTCAATCAGGCCAACTGCGTACCGGATTGATTCCAGAACTGTTGATATCGCACCGCCGATTATGGAACGGTTGATATCGTTTGCCGTCGCCGCGGCTTCTCCGGCTTTTTTCAGCCTTTCCCGCAGCGACATCAGCCTCTCGCCATAACGGGTGCCGTACTCTTTTGTCTCCGCGATTTCTTTTAACGTTAATTCGCCGGGTTGGCGGCCCAGCTCTTTACCGATTTCTTCCAAAAGCGCGGTTTTCTTTTTTTCAAGCGTTCTTATTCTTTGCGCAACGCTTTCCTTTTCCTTTATCAATTCGTTTAGCCGCTCCAGAGAGGCCGATTCCAAAACGGATTTTTCCTTTTTAGTTATCCGCGCAATCCGCTCGTACAGTTCCGCGTTTTCGGCAAGCGTATCCGCGAGGTTTTCTATCGCTTTCATTTTCGTTTTTCCGGTGAGGGCGGGGGAATTGTATTCAGGTACGCTTTTGATAGACGGTCGTACATGACCCGGGCAATACCGCTGCCGCCGCGGTTCGACATCTCCTTTGCCATGTTATCGTCCAGCATCGATTTGTATATCTCTTCCGCGTGCCCGCCGTTTATCAGCGTGTTTTTGGGCACCGTCTTTCGCATTGCGGAGATAACTTCCTTGAAGAAATAGGATTCAAACTCCTTCGACAGCGTTTTCAGTTTTTTCAGGTTTCCCGTCTGCTGTGGAGTCAGGTTTGCCTGTCCCGTATCAAGTTTTACATCCACCTAAAGTATCTCCAGCTTTGCGTTTAAAGCTCCCGCCGCTCGAAGCGACCTGAATATCGCCACCAAATCCTGCGGCGATACTCCTATCGCGTTGAGCGCGTCAACCAGTTCTTTAATATCGGTGTTTTGCGAAACGACGTTTAGTTTCTCTTTCCTCGTCGGCGAGGTATCGGCCGCCAGTACGCGCCGGCGGATTTCCAGGGTGATATCGCCAATGCTGATGGCGGCGTTATTAACTTCCACGAATTCGCCTATTACTATCGTGCCGCTGCTTTCGTCCAGCACCACCTTGGCGAGGGAATCTTTTTTAACGCCGATCGATTCCACCTCGGATATGAAGCCGAACGGGTTGCCGCGAAAGCCGCGCGGCAGGTTTAACTCTATCGTCCCTGCGTCCTTTCCTTTTGCCGTCCGGTCGCCGAATTTTTCATTTACCGCCGTTACTATCGCGTTTGCGGTGGAGAAGTCCGGACTGTTAAGCAGGAGATCGAACTTCGATTTATTGGAGAAATCGAAATTAACCGCCTTTTCGACCAGCCCTCCGTTTGGGATTCTCCCCGAAGTCGGCACCGATTCGGCCCTTCCTCTCCGTCTTCTCTTTCTGGCTCTCGGCGCGAGCGTTCCCTGCGCAACCGCGTAAACTTCTCCGTTGGCGGCTTTCAGCGGCGTCAGGAGAAGCGTGCCACCTTCCAGGCTTTTTGCGTCCCCCAGCGAAGCTACCGATACGTCCACTATCTGCCCCGGTGTGGCAAATGGCGGCAGACTGGCGGTCACCATTACAGCCGCAACGTTTTCTATCCTTACGTCGCGCAGGTGGCGCGTTTCGGATACGCCTATGTTTTGTCCCGTAAGCTGTCTTATATCGATGGTGGTGCCGAGCCTTTTTAACATGCTGATAAGAGTCTGCGCTGTGAAGGGCGACTTGTAGGAGCGGTCGCCGGAATTTTTCAGGCCGACCATCAGTCCGTAGCCGATGAGGTGGTTCGTGCGGATTCCCCTTACCGTCGTGATGTCCTTAACGCGAGCCGCATCGGCGGCTGTTACCGCACCCATGAATATGGTGATCACGGCGGCCAGAAGCGCTAGGATGTTTTTTTTCACGCGCGCCTCCTAAAACGGCCAGATTTTGGTCAGCGCTCGGCCAAGCCAGCCGCTTCTCTGGTGCCTGTCGAGGTCGCCAACGCCGTCGTAGCTTATCTCCGCGTTGGCGATTTTTGTCGAGAGAATGGAATTGTCGTAATTAATGTCTTCTTTTCGGACGAGGCCCGTTACCCTGATGTACTGGTCGGCGTTGTTCATCTTAAGCTGCCGCCGTCCGTCTATTTTCATGGTTCCGTTGGGCAATACTTCGATTACCGTCGCCGATATCGTAGATATAAGCGTTTCGCTTCTGTTAGTGCTGCCGCTTCCGTTGAAACTGTTTTCGCCCGCAAGACCCATCTTGGTGCCGGTCGCCGCCGCTGGAAGAGACTGCGTTGAAAAACCGAATCCGGTTTTCTTTTCCCGCTTGAGCCTCGTGGCGGCCTTGTTGGACGCCGTCGTTCGCTCCACGAGATGGACTGTTATTATGTCGCCCGCGCGGGTGGCCTTGTTGTCGGAAAAGAGCATGTTCTGCGGCGTCTCTCCTGGCCAGAGCGAGCCTTCCGTGGTTGCAATTCTCGCCGGTTCCGGTTCCGTCACTAGCGGGTCGGGTATCTCCTTGCCGGCGCACGATGAAAAGATAACCGCAAGCACGGCGGCCGCCACACTGATCGAATTTCTGTCCAAAGCGTCACCTCCTTAAAATTAAAAGGACACCCGAACGGTGCCGTCGCCGATTACTCGGGCGTGGATTTTTTTATTCGACCGAAGGCTCAACACCGGTATCATCTCGCCCATCGCGCCATCGCTTTTGGCGATTCCGCGGGCTGTAATCTTTATATTTCCGTTATCCGCAACAATCATCACAATCTCTCCGGATCTTATGGCCGGCACCGCCTCCAAAGCCGATTTTCGCAGAAATCTGCGAGCCCTTATCGTCCTTTTGGCCTGTTGCCCGGTTACCTGTGCAATTTCCGTGCAAAAGTCGTCCGCAGGGAGCGTTATCTCCCTGCGGACAATGTCCAACATCTCCCGTGTGACGACCGAGCCGCGTCTTACCGTGGTTTTGGCCACCACAATATCCGCTAAAAGCTCGAGTTTGCACACTACCCTTAACTTTTTGATAAAATTACCGTTTTTATAAAAATTGAATACAATGATGCGTGTTTTTCCGTTACCAGTAACGCGCCCTTCGGTCAGCCTGTATTCATCGAAATCAGCCGGAATCAGTGTCGCCGGCGGCAGGTTTATAGCTGTCATCCGCCACTCGATTACGGGTGGCCCGATGGTGTCCCTCAGCCGGGATTGCACGGCTCTGCGCATCCAGTCGGCAGTTCTTTCGCCTTTTGCGGCAATATTTGCCTTGACAAGTATTGCCTGATGTTGCGCGGCATCAGCCGCGATGGGGATAGCAACAGACAGAACCGCTGCCGCTAGAATAGCGCTAAATATTTTCATTCGGTTTACCGTTTGGTGTTGTTTGCGGTCTGCAGCATTTCATCAGACGTGGTTATCGCTTTCGAGTTAAGCTCGTAGGCCCTTTGGGCGAGTATCATGTTTGTCAGCTCCTCCACGACGTTTACGTTGGACGATTCCACGAAACCCTGCTGAAGTTCGCCCAGCTCGTTTTCACCCGGAGGGCCTATAAGCGGCGGCCCGCTCGCGTCGGTCTCCTGGTAAAGCCCGCGTCCCAGTGAAATAAGGCCAGCCGGGTTTATAAAATTCGCAAGCTCAATTTGGCCAACGACGTTAGGCGTACTGCTGCCGGGCTGCGTAACAGAAATCTCGCCGCTTTGACTGATCGATAAAAGCTCCGCATCGGGTGGGATGGTTATCGGCGGATCCATTGCATCGCCGTCCGCAGATACAAGCTGTCCGTTGCTGTCGAGCCGAAACGTTCCCTGGCGAGTATAGGCCACGGTGCCGTCGGATTGCAGAACCTGGAAAAACCCTTTTCCCTGTATGGCCATATCCAGTTCGTTTTGCGTCTGCTGGAAATCTCCCTGCGTAAACAGTTTTGATACGGCGGCCAGTTTCGCCCCCATGCCTACCTGTATGCCCACCGGAACCTGGGTACCGTTAGGGGTCTGCGTGCCCGGTATTCGGAACGTCTGGTAAAGAAGATCCTGAAACTCGGCGCGGCTCCTTTTAAAGCCAAGCGTGTTAACGTTCGCAAGATTATTTGAGATTACGCTTATGTTTTGCTGCATCGCCCCCATACCCGTGGCGGCTGTGAATAGCGATCGAATCATCTGCCGGCTCCTTTCTCTGTCTGTTACCGTGTTACGTCTGCAATGAGTCTCGCGGTCATCTGGTCGTGCGACTGGATGGCCTTCTGGAAAGCTTCGTATGTCCTTAAAGCGGTTATCATTTTTGTCATTTCAGTAACGGCGTTTATGTTTGAACTTTCGACGTATCCCTGCTTTACAAAGGCGGTAGAGGCCTTTGGTTTAACGGAATCCGGCGCCGCGTAAAGGCCGCCGCCGCGCTTTTGCAATACGTTTTTATCCGGGAAGTCGACGACCTTTATTTGAGCGATAGGTTCGTCGTTTTCGTCCAGCAGGATACCGGCGTCGTCGATATTGAATTTAATCAGTCCTACCGTTATCGGCTTTTTCCTGATGTCCAGTACCTGGTGTCCGTCTTTTGTTGTCAGTTCCCCTTTGAGGTTCATCATGAAACTGCCGCCCCGTGTGTACATCTCCCCCTCCGGCGTATTAACCGCGATGAAACCATCGCCTTCCAGCGCGATGTCGAACGGGTGGGCCGTTACCCTCAGCGGACCCTGCGAGAAGTCGGTATACCCCTCCGAAGCGACGAGGTAAGCGCTGTCCGGAAGCTGAGAAGCGGGCATCCCGTTTTTTATCATCTCCGGACTCGGTATCCCGGCATTCGGATCGAGGCTTTTTTGCAGATATGATTCAAAAAGAACGCGCCCAGCCTTGAAACCGTCCGTGCTTACGTTGGCAAGGTTCGCGGCGATAACGTCCATCGCCCTCTCCTGGGCGAGACTGCCGCTGACCGCAACATAGGTTCCTTTATCCAAAAACTCCTCCTGTCAAAAATTCATTCGTATCATCAGCAGGGGCAAAACCTGTGCCAGCATTACGTATTGGAGTCCGCGGCGTTCGGAAAGCCCGCCTGTTGGGGATGTAATTGGATGGGAAACAAAATGTTACGTTAATAAAAACCGTTATCAACAGCCCCGGGAAACAGGGAAAGTTTGTCCGTAGATTTTGCGGCTGAAGTTGTGGGGGGGAACTTTTTTCTCCATCAAACCGTCAAAACTCCCCCGCTTACAGCGTGAGGAGATATACTGGCGCATGTGCAATCAGCCGTTTACTAACAACCCGTAAAAGGTGATTTCACGGCTTTGCCGTAGTTTTGTGCAGGGGGATATGTGAGAGGCAGTGTTGTGAACGCTTCAACGATTTTCTTCGCGATTCTGTTTACGGTCTCACCGCTTTACGGGTCGGAGCAGTGGGAAGAGGTAGTTTTTATTCCACGCGGCGAGTTCATGATGGGGAGCGGGAAAAGCGATATCAGCTGGGTACTGAATACATGGCCCGGCGTGGAAAAACAGTGGTACGAAGACGAAAAGCCGAGGCACACGGTAAAACTAGACTACTTTTTCATAGACCGGCGCGAGGTGACGAACCGCCGGTTCCACGAGTTCGTCAGCGCCACAGGATATAAAACGGACGCTGAAAAAGAAAACTGGGCGTGGGTTTACAACTTCAGAAAAAGAGAGTGGGTAAGGAATTTCGGCGCCAGCTGGAGACGCCCGCATGGGCGCGGTTCGGACATATCCGGTTTGGGGGGGCACCCTGTCGTACAGGTGAGCTGGAACGACGCCAGGGCGTTTTGCGAGTGGGACGGCAAGAGACTGCCTACGGAGGCGGAGTGGGAATATGCCGCTGGAGGCGGCGGTGACGGCCGTTACCCGTGGGGCGACGGCAAGCCTACAGGCAAAGACGCAAACTTCGCCGACAGGAAAATCAGGATACTGAAATGGGCGGACAGGAAAATCAACGATGGCTACCGGTTTACCGCCCCCGTGGGCAGTTACAGGCCGAACGGTTTCGGGATATACGACATGGCCGGCAACGTGTGGGAATGGGTTAACGACTGGTACGACGAAAATTATTATAAAAACAGTCCCGCAGAAAATCCCGCGGGTCCCTCGTCGCCAGTTCAAACGGAGTGGTGCGGCGAGTGCCGCGTCTTACGCGGCGGCGGCTGGAGCAACAGGCCGAAACATTTAAGGATCAGTTACCGGCACTTCAGCGCGCCGAACGGACGCAGCTCCACCCTCGGTTTTCGCTGTGCGCGGTGAAACTGCGGTTCCCGCCGTCCGATTGACAGGCTCCCCGCATTATGTATACTCAATGTATATACATTTATCCGGAGGAATCTATGCGTACAAAAGTTAGAAAATGGGGCAACAGCCTGGCGCTTCGGCTCCCAAAAACGTTTGTCGATGAGTTGGGGTTGGAGGATGAGACCGGCATAGAGATGAAATTGTCCAAAGGAAGGATCGTTGTGGCTACGATTGCAAGAACGGAAAAATATTCCATCAAAAAGCTGGCGGCCGGGATAAAGAAATCCAATCTGCATGATGAAGTGGATACGGGCAAGCCGATGGGAAGGGAAGTCTGGTAGAGCGTCGCGTTTACGTTCCCAGGCGGGGCGACGTGGTTTGGCTGGAGTTGAGCCCCCAGGCCGGTCATGAACAGGCCGGGCGGCGTCCCGCGCTGGTTCTATCGCCGGAGGTTTACAATCGCAAAACCGGCCTGTTCGTAGTCTGCCCTATCACAAGCCGGGAAAAAGGTTACCCGTTCGAGGTCCGGCTGCCGGCGGACTGCGAGGTTTCCGGCGTCGCTTTATCGGACCAGATAAAAAGCCTGGACTGGCGCGCAAGAAAAGCGCGGTTTAAATGCCGCGTTTCAAGTGAGGTCATGGACGAGACCCTGGGGAAGGCATTAGCGCT
This sequence comes from Nitrospinota bacterium, assembly GCA_046754425.1. Classification (GTDB taxonomy): domain Bacteria; phylum Nitrospinota_A; class UBA7883; order JACRGQ01; family JACRGQ01; genus JBHHVT01. The sequence goes on from JBHHVT010000033.1 coordinate 10,096, forward strand.
TTTAACCTGAGCTTGTTGAAAGATCGAACGGTCGAAGGGCGGTTCGCAGCTTACGTTGGTTTTTTCCGGCGGAACCGTTACCCGTTCAGGATGGCGAGTATCTCTTCCAGTCCCTTTTTGGTTTGACGCACGGTTTCTATGATGTTGTCATGGTCGGCGGCGGTTTTTTTGCGTTTTTGAAGCCTTTTCTTCGCACCCGCGATGGAAAAACCTTCGTCGTACAAAAGCGACCGGATCTCCATTACGGTTTCGATGTCTTTTCTCGTATAGAGCCTCCGTCCCGTATGGCTTTTCCTGGGGTTCAGCTGGCCGAACTCACCTTCCCAGTACCGCAAAACATGAGCCTCTATATCTGCCATGGAGGCGACATCGCTTATCTTGAAAAACATCTTGTCGGATAAGTTGGGAATGCTGAGCTGGTTTTGGGCTTTTTGGATCATGTTTTTATTTTCTCCACTATGCCGTCGATATTTTTATCCCGCCACTTTTCCAGGCTGTCCCTGGCGTGACGATCGTCCGTGAACGGTCTGGATGTTACCTTGAACACTGTGGCGTTTTTCCTTTCGGTTACGAGCGCCGCGCCCACCGATAACTTCTCGACTTTCTCCATCATTTCAAGCGCAACACTTTTAATCAGCATTGTGTCCGTAAGCGTGTAGCCGCCTTTTACGAATGGAAGCGGCGATAACTCGAGTCCGCCAAGAACTCCCATCACTTTCTCCCTGGTAATGGTATCAGGAATCGGGCCTATTTTCAGCCTGTATGCGGGAACATCTTTTGTGACTTTCCAGATGACCGACTCCACTCCCTTTTTCTTCAAATCCGCTTTTACAATCTCGGCGTTTTTCTGTAAATAGCATAACGCGAATCTAACCAGGTATCCGCCGTTTTTCTTAACCGCCGTTCCGGCCAGAGGTTCGCCACGGCCGCCGCTGTAACTGATAACCACGCCGCTTTTATCCATAACGATTTTTTTGCGATCGATACTTTTAGGTTCGGGACCGGGCGAGTCAGGGAGTTCCACCAGCAGGTCGAGCCTCTCTTCAGGGAAAAGTTCCCAGCTTATGAGGGAATTTATGTCGACGACTGCGGTGGCGGCAAGAAGCGCGATGGATAGAAAAAGCGAAGAGGGTATCACCCACTGGCGCGATTCACGCTTTAAGTTCTTCGGAGGGCAGATATTAAACCGTATCCCCGTTCCCTTTATTAAAAGGTTGAACCTTTTAATGGGCCTATCCCCTTTCAAAAAAAGAAATTGTTTTCCACCGCCGCGCGATCCTGTGCTCCGCAGTTTAATGGTGGGCGGAACAGGGCTCGAACCTGTGACATCCAGCTTGTAAGGCTGGCGCTCTCCCAGCTGAGCTACCCGCCCACGAGCAACTTATTATAATATTAACCCGAAATCGGCTGACTGAATAACATAATGACGATTATTTTTCATTTGTAAACGGTTCGCTTTTCCAGCCGTCGGGTATTTTGCCGGTAGAGGCGTACGCGAACGACTCTTTCATCCGCTCAACGAGCCACTGCTCTTCTTCGTCCATATCGCCCGCCCGCATAGCCTTGAACCGTTCTATTATCAAACCGGTATCTATTTTCGACCGCGCCCTTACTCCGCCGGCTTCAAGGCCGCAGTCGACACGACTGATCGAATCCCCGTCCTGAATGGCCAGGTTGCGACCGGCTTTGGGATCAAGCTCCGGCTCGCCCTCGGTTCCCCGGAAAACGAAGGAGCGTTTTTGTCCGACTATCGCGTTGATACGGCACATCCTGCAGATGAACGGGTTGTGCGAGGCGCCGCTTAGCTGTCCGTCGCAGACGAGCGGATTAATCATTCTTGCGATTGTGCTGGCGACAGACCTGACGCCGAGCTTTGCGCGCAGTTTCAGCAATCCGTGCACACTGGGACATATGTCCGCTATGTCCATCCAGACGATTCCTTCCCCCGCAAGCGTTTTTGCGGCCTCGTCCAGACTGCCTGCCTTGCGGACGCCGGCCGATTCAAGCGGCGGCCAGGCTGTAACCCTTCCGGCGATTTCCGTAAGGCCATGCACGAATATCGGTATGCCCTCGTCACGCGCGCGCAGGGCGGCGATTAAATGCGCCGGCGTCGAGTTGCGTTTTCCCGCGTAGCATGGCAGATCCACCGCGCCGGATGGAGCGGATGTTTTGCCGTAACCGGTGACGTGACCGCGCGCGGCCTCTATAAAACCGGCGACTTCATCCTCGCTCTCTTCCTTTACCCTAAGCGCAATGAGGGTTGCGCCGAGCTGCAGCCGGTCTACGTCCGGCTGCAGCAATTGATCGAACAGCCATCGCGCCTCTTCACGGTTTAGCGGCCTGCTTCCTTTTTGTCCCCTGGCGATGCGTGCCAGCAGTTCCGGTATCGTGCTCATTTCATTAACCTCAGTTGTTACTGCATAAATTATAACTGTCATGGTTAGCCTGCCGCACCATCTTTTGACGCGCTCATCCTTCGAGAGCCTCCCCACGTTACAACTCCGGACAGGCACGATGACAGTGCGCTTACGGTTTCGGCAACAGCCGGCATGAAGCTGACACAATATTACCTCAAACATACATGCATACAAACGGAGCGGAATACATAGGTGGAAATTCATGCAATATCTCCCGCCGTTTTTTAAAGGGATTTTATGCCGGTTATTCTTTAGAATGAAAGTGGTGAGTAATCAATTGTTGAAGAAAAGCCTTTCCTTTTTTATTGCGGTTCTGGCAGTGGGCGCGCTGCAGACCGGCGTGGCCTATGCAGCGGAGGTGAAGATACTTAAATACCACGGCGTGATAAATCCGATTGCCTCCGAATACCTGGGCGGCTCCATAAAAAAATTTAACGACGAGAAATCCGCCGATCTGATTGTGATTATGCTGGATACGCCCGGCGGTCTGGACACATCGATGCGGATAATCATAAAAGAGATACTGGCTTCCAGCGTACCGGTTGTCGTATACGTCGCGCCGTCAGGTTCGCGCGCCGCGTCGGCGGGAACTTTTATTGCGATGGCGTCACACATCTCCGCCATGGCGCCCGGCACCTCGCAGGGGGCGGCACACCCGGTTGCGATGGGCGGCGGACAGATGGACAAGACAATGCGCAAAAAGGTGGAAAACGACGCGGCCGCCTATATCACGTCGCTTGCCAACCAACGGGGCCGAAACGCAAAGTGGGCTGAGCAGGCGGTGCGAAAAAGCGTAAGCATCCACGAAAAAGACGCGCTTAAAAAGAACGTGATAGACGTCGTCGCGAAAAACATGGACGAACTGCTGGAAAAGGTAGAAGGCAAAAAGGTGACTACCAAAACAGGCGAAGTGGCCATCGCGGTCGCGGGCGCGACACGGACAACCGTCGATATGACGCAGAGGCAGAAATTCCTCGGCATTATCACGAACCCGACAGTTGCGTACATCCTGCTGATGCTCGGATTTTACGGCCTCTTTTTCGAACTGTCGAACCCGGGCGTCATCCTGCCGGGCATAATCGGCGGCATCTGCCTTATCCTCGGCTTTTACGCGCTGCAAGGGCTGCCGGTCAACTACGCTGGTGTGCTTCTGCTCGCGCTGGCGATAATACTTTTCGCCGCGGAGCTTTTCGTGCCGAGTTTCGGCGCGCTCACAATCGGAGGAACGGTCGCGATGATCCTCGGCGGGATATTGCTCATCGACAGCCCGGAAAGCTACATGAAGGTGCGGCTTATCGTCATCGCTCCCATCGCCATGATGCTGGGCGCTATCTTCTTCGCGGTCGTTGGCTACGCCATGATTTTTAAACCGAAGGTCGTCCCGATCGGTTCGGAAGGTCTTGTCGGCCTCGACGGTTTTGCCGTGACCGCGCTGAATCCGTCGGGCAGGGTAGAGGTGGACGGTGAACTGTGGGACGCCCGCGCCGAAGACGGTGAGATAAAGGAACACGACACGGTTAAAGTTAAACGAAAAGAAGGCCACGTCCTCATCGTCGAACCGGGGGAGGGGAAAGAGGAAGGTCTTTGAAGATTAAAATTAAGATTTTAAAAAATTTTCTATAACACCAAGTGAGTATGGATTAAAAG
>JBHHVT010000034.1:0-14158 GCA_046754425.1 Nitrospinota bacterium
ATATCGCCGGTCGGAACGTTGCCGAGTTTTTCGATAATACCGAAAATCGGAGGTACCGGCCATGAACCCGGCTTAACCTCGTACCACATCATTTCCGGAAGTATCCTCATCAGGTTATCGCGCAGTCCGCCGCCGGTAATGTGCGCCATGCCGAGCACTCTCTCTTTTTTAAGGAGCTTCAAAACAGCCGGCGCGTAGTTGATATGCGGCATCAAAAGGGCCTCGCCCACCGTCGTGTCCAGACCGTCGGGCGTGTCGTTTATGCCAAGTCCGGCCGTTTCGAAAAGGACTTTCCGCGCAAGGCTGTAGCCGTTCGTGTGCAGTCCGTTTGACGCGAGTCCCACCAGGATGTTACCTGCGGCAATGGAGCTTCCGCTTACTATCTCATCTTTTTCCACAACGCCGGTAACGATTCCGGCGATATCGTACTCGTTATCGCGGTACATGCCGGGCAGTTCCGCCGTCTCGCCTCCCAGTATCGACACTCCGGCTTCGCGGCAGGCTTTTGCCATCCCTTTTACTATCTGCGCGGCCTGTGCGGGGTCGAGTTTCGACATCGCGATGTAATCCAGAAAGGTAATCGGCTTTGCGCCCTGACACAAAACGTCGTTGCATCCGTGGTTGACTATATCCTCGCCGACCGTCGTGTGATAACCGGCCATCGTCGCGACCATAAGTTTGGTGCCGACGCCGTCGACGCTCTGCACGAGCACCGGTTCCCGATAATTTTTTACGATTTCGCTTAGATCGTACATCCCGCCGAAAGCGCCTAAACCGGAAAGCACACAGCCCGTTGCCGTGGAGCGTACCTCCTTTTTAATAAGGTCGAGCGTTTTCATGCCCGCGTCTATATCGACGCCGGAATTTTTATATGTGATTCTTTTTTTTTGTCCGCTCACTCGACGGGCGCCTCTTTCCACCCGAACTGGCCGATCAGTTTGACAAAACTGCATTGAGTGTGGATCGATTCACGAATGCCGAACTTTGTCTTGACGATTTTATGCAGAACCTGTCTCTCCTCATCGCCGACGGGCAGTACCATCCTGCCGCCCATTGCAAGCTGATCCAGCAGCGCTTTCGGCACTTCCGGCGCGCCCGCGGTAACAAGTATCGCGTCGTAAGGCGCGTAATCCTTCCAGCCCAGCGTACCGTCCGCGATCTTGAGCGCAACGTTGTGAATGTCGATCTCCTCCAGTGTTTGACGCGCCTTCATCAATAGCCTCGGTATCCGTTCCACGCTGTAAACCTGAGCCGCCAGTTTGCTAAGCACCGCCGTCTGGTATCCGGAACCGGACCCGATTTCCAACACTTTTTCGGAGCCGGTAAGGTTCAGCATTTCGCTCATAATCGCCACCATATACGGCTGGCTGATTGTCTGCTTTTCGCCGATGGGTATCGGGTAATCGCCGTAGGACCGTTCGCGCAGCGCCTCTTCCAGGAACTTGTGGCGCGGTATCTCTCCCATCGCCTTAAGTACGCGCTCGTCGGTTATACCGCGGCCCACGAGCTGCTTTTCCACCATCTCAGCGCGGCGGCGCGCGTATACGTCTCTATTTTTCACTGTACTACCGAATCTGCCGAACACAGTTAATCACCCGCTTAAAAGGAATCCAGCCATACTCCCACACTTGATGTTAGAATTACAACCTCGTTAAATGCAAGTGTAATGAAACCGATTAAAAAAATTTCTCTGCTTGTTAACCCCTTTTCCGGCAATGGCAGAGGCGATGAAATTTTCGAACAGGTAAGGATTGCGCTGCATAGCGACGCCAGTCTTAAGGAGCGCGTCATATACCTGGAAAAAACCCTGCCGATGGACGATCCCGGCCTGCCGTACGAAAGGATGTTCCATGAATCGGACATTGTCCTGATAGCGGGCGGCGACGGGACCGTTCACCATGTGGTAAACATGGTTAAGGACTATTCCTTCAAAGGAAGTCTTGCGATATACCCGCTTGGAACAGGCAACGACCTTGCCTCGGCGCTTGGAAACATGGAACCTGATATAGTCGAATTCATAAGGAAAATAATCGATGAACCGAAAACGGCGGAGCTGGATATATTCTCTTTAAATTCTGATCTGTTTTTCGTTTCGTTCGCCAGTTTCGGCGGCGATGCCTCGGTGCTGTCGCAGTATGAAAGGCTTTGCAACAAATTGTACGGCACCAAAGCGTACCGGATTCCTTACATCAAATACCTTCTTTACTTTATCCCCGCCGTGAAGGAAATGCTGTTTCGCTCCCATAACGCGCGTGAAAAGTCGGAATCAAAACCCGCCGCGGCGATTATCGTTAACAATCTTAAAACATACGGTGGGGGGTGCGTTTTCGACACCGAGTCGTCAATGTCCGACGGCAAGCCGGAAATCGCGCGCTTTTTCTCAAAGCTCGCCTACCTGAAACTGATAGCTACCAGAACCGGCCTCCTTTCACCGTCACATGACACGGTAACAATGGAGACCCCCTTCACGCTGGAGTTCGACTCCGACGTGCCGGTACAGGTGGCGGGAGAAGATTACAGCGGCTACTTCAGCGGGTGCAACCGCTTTACAGTTGCGTATGAAGGAAAAATAAAAGTATGTATTTAAGACGGACGCGCGGTGGAAACGGTTAAAAGGAAAGCCGCGCTTTTCGCAACGCCGATTCTTTTCTTCGTTGCATCTCTTACCGCGGGACGGTTTTATTTCCTTTATACGTACTCCGACGTTTTTGCTGGTGACGGCTTTTTAGATATTTTCTTCGCCTTTATGAGGGGTCTGCGTTTCGACCTTTCGATAGCAAGCACGCTCTCAGCGCCTTTTATCCTCCTTCTATTTTTCCCCGGCGCGGACAAAAGCGCAAAACTCCTCCGTTGGATATTTACAGCGTTGTTGCTTTGGTACTTGGGACTTCTGTTGTACCTTTTCATCGATATTCACTACTACGCGTTTTCTCAGCGGCACATCACCTTTGAAATAGGGAATACGTGGCGCGATATGGACGTTATCGTAAAGCTGGGCATAAAGGAATTCTTTGCGGATATAGTCGGCCTTGTCGTTTTCCTGACCGTTTTTACCATTATATTCAGGAAAGCATCGCGCAAGCTAGTTCGCCGCTTGTCCGTTCCCGGCCGGATGCGTGAAGACAGCGTGAAAATGTTTACCGTCGACTCTGCCGCGCTTATCGCGGCAGTTGCGCTTTCGGTAGTCTTTATAAGGGGCGGCTTGCAGATGAAACCGCTTGGCGTAAAGAACGCCTTCCCCGGCGACAAGGTTACGCTGGGGGCGCTTAGTCTTAACGGCCTGTACACAACCTTCAACACTTTATATAAAAGTTACAAGGGACAGGACCCCGCCGCATTCCTTGATACACTCACGCTTGCCGACGGTAAAACCGATTTCGCGAAAATCCTCACCTCGCCCGGCGGGGAAAAATCCACGCCGGACTATCCGCTTTTCAGAAGATACCGGTACTACAAGTCCGAAAAAAGGGAGCTTAACGTCGTTTTGTTCATTATGGAAAGCTGGTCGGCAAAACACATCAAATCGCTCGGCGGCAAACTGTCCGCCGCGCCGAATTTCGACAAGCTTGCAAAGGAGGGACTGCTCCTTACGGAGTTCTTCGCAAACGGCCAGAGGTCGATGGAAGGGATGGCCGCGATCCTCGGCTCGATACCGGTATGGAAGGGGATGATACTCGGGCAGGGCGGACTTTTAATGCAGACACGGATGGAACCGATACCAAGCGCACTGCGTAAAGAGGGGTACGAAACGCTATTTTTTCACGGGGCGCGACCCGGTTCGATGGGGTTCGGCAGCCTTGTAAAAAGGCTCGGCTTCAACCGGCATATATCGATGGAGGACTTCGACGTAAACGAAAAAACATACGACTCCGTATGGGGAATTTACGATGAAAATGTTTTCCTGCGGGCTAATGAAACTTTTAACAAAACGAAAGATAAATTCTTCGCGGTAATCTATTCGTTGACGTCGCACTCGCCCTACAGCATCCCGTCCGAAAAGTTCAGGAAGTTCGATAACTCACAGCCGTATGCCGATTTCCTTAACTCCATGATTTACTCGGACTACGCGCTGGGCCGCTTCTTCGAAGAGGCCAAAAAGTCCGACTACTTCAAGAACACCATTTTCATAGTCACCGGCGACCACGCGGAGGGCCGCTCGACAAGCGATAATCTCTACGAGGGCCATCGCGTACCGCTCCTCATCTACGCGCCGGGAATCGTAAAGGCGGGAACAATTGGACGCGCATCCAGCCAGCTCGACATAGCGCCGACTATTCTGGACCTGCTTAAATCTAACGCGCCGTTCACGTCATGGGGAAAATCGATTTTCGACGAAAGTAAAAAACCGATACTGCTTTCCAGGGGCGATATGATGGTTTTTGTTGACGGTGGCCGCATGCTGCTTACCGACCTGGAATCGTCCTTCGGACTGTACGATTACCGCAACGACCCTGATAAGAACCTGCTTGAAACGGGCGGCAATGCGAAAGACGTTTCGCAAAAGATGCTGAAACGTCTGCACAACTACCTCAGTTTCAGCTACAGATTGATTACCGAAAACCGTATCCGGCCATAGCATGGCAGGCAGTATGCTGGCGCGGCAGCAGGAGGCCTTTGGTGAAACAGGTTTTTATATAGATTTTACACGCTATAAGCGGGCTGGTTCACACTTGCAGTGTGAACCGAGTGTTTCGATGTTTTATTTGGACCCTGATAAAACTTTAAACGGTGCGGTTCGATCTACAAGATCAAACCAGCCTGAACGGGCTGAAGAAACGCATCCCGGAAAAAAGAGAGCCGGTTTAGGTCTATCCCCGGTTGCCCCCTTTCTCCCCTCGTTACGGCTCCGCGAATACCGGCCACGTCTGGTTTCAGGCGCGACAACCATTCGATGTCCTGCTTCCCCAGACTTCCGGCCAGCGCCGAGAAAACATCAAACTCGCGGCACTTTTCTATATAAGACTCGATATCGGCAAGCGAAAGGTAGTCCGTAAGTCGGCCCCCGGTTTTATAGTAGCTGTCTATCAGGCATCCCCGCGCGCCTGCCCGCGCGGCAAGTTCCGGCAGTTCCCAAACGGGTCGATCAAGAAGGTCCGCGTACCACGCCGCGACAATCGGCACGGTGACGCATCGGCACAGCCGCGATAAAAAAATTTCTTCCCTGCGCGCGCTCTCAAAACCTAACAGCCCTACCTTGATGATATCGGCCCCCGCATTTTGCGCCAGTTTTGCGCGTGCGATGTACGGTTCAATATCGTCAACGGCGTCGCCGATAGCAACGGATAACGGCAGTCCGGCGGGGAGGGACTTTTTGACATCGCGAATCGCGCCTGCTTCGGGCATTCCCAGGGAGCCGTCGGCGGGGTTCTTCATATCCGCTATATCCGGCGGACAGGCGCGTATTGCGCCGCACTCGGACGCATCAATAACGCTTACCAGCAGCTTTACAGCGCTATTCCTTATCGTCATCCTGTTTTTGAGGCACCGCCATGATATGGGCACCGCAGTCGACGTGTATAACCTCACCCGTAACTCCGCTGCTAAGGTCGGAGCAGAGGTACAGCGCGGACTTGCCGACTTCTTCCAGCGTGACGTTGCGCCTCATCGGCGCTACTTCAGCATGATGGTTAAGCATCGCGCGAAAACCGCCTATGCCGCTTGCGGCGAGCGTTTTTACCGGCCCGGCGGAGATAGCGTTTACTCTAACACCTCGCTGCCCCAAGTCGGCGGCGAGGTAACGCACGGATGCCTCCAGCGCAGACTTGGCAATGCCCATAACATTATAGTTTCTCACCACCTTCTCCGCCCCGAAGAAGGTGAGCGTTATGATGCTGGCGCCGCGGCCTTCCATTAACGGCACGGCATATTTTGTGAGCGACACAAGCGAATAAACAGAGATATCCATCGCCAGCTTGAAGCCGTCGCGGGTTGTATTGTAATACTCCCCTTTTAAATCGTTACGGTCCGCGAAAGCTATCGAGTGCACAAGTATGTCCAGCGAGCCGTACTTTTCCTTCCACTTATTGAAAAGACCTGCTATCGCTTCGTCGCTTGCAACGTCGCACTCTTCCACGAACTCCGCGCCGACGGATTCGGCTAGCGGCTTCACCCTTTTGGCAAACGGTTCGGCGGCATACGAAAAACCGAGCGTGCAGCCCGCGTTCCTCAATACTTTCGCTATACCCCATGCTATGGAGTGGTCGTTTGCGACACCGAATATAAGGGCTGTTTTTCCCTCAAGCAAAGTCATTAGTACCTCCGGTTAAAAGTCCAGTTAAGGCTAACGGAATAATTTATGAACGTCAATTACCCGAATGAATTTTACAATATGCGGGAGACATGGATTGCTAAAAACCGGTTATCATTGAAACGTCGCGGAAAATTGGATACCATCCCTTCTCTGGTTGCCGACGTGGTGGAATTGGTAGACACGCCGTCTTGAGGGGGCGGTGGGGCGACCCGTGCCAGTTCGAGTCTGGCCGTCGGCACCACCCTTTTTAAAAATGGGAAAACAGTTGCGGCAAAGCCGGTCCGCTGTTGGGCTTGTTTAAAACTGATAATTGATGAAAGAATGTAACGAACACTTGAATTCCTTTTCAGATCGTCGTTTTAAGTGCGAAGCATTTTCTCTATTAGCATTTGGTGTGTTGCCTTTTGAGCAATGGGGATCAGTGTTTAGTAACCCATCTTTTCTGCATTGGCCAGGTTTGTGTTGCAAAGCGTTTACAGTATGGTTTCCTACAATGATTGACTATCTCAAGACTAAAACACAACTCGAAGCATATAATACTGAAATTAGTCATAGGCAAATTAATTGCTCAAAACTGTTTAACTTAATAGACGAGCTAAATGAAAAATATTCACGTATTTTAAGCCTCTATAGTCGGGATGAGCAGTTATTCATTCGAGACAGACGCCTGCAAAACGTACACGGAAAGCTATCCCAATATAGTCGAAACGAGATAAGTGCGGATTGTTTCGAGCCAGAAACCAACACGGTACAAAAGAGCGCTTTATCTGCTGACGAGCACCGGCAAATAATGGCGAAATTTTATCCAGCCATGCAAAAAAACGAACTTGAACTTCTCAAAAGATTCTTGCGATCTCCCTTTTTTTCGGATCTAGATAAATTATATAGTTCCAGACTTCGAGTAAACGAATTCCTAATGCCTTTAGCTGAGGAACTTGGAATCACTACTCCGTGAGAGTCACGCGCCTTCGCGTGACCTTTTACTCCGTCACGCGTGGGCACGTGACTGGCACGTGAAGGTTTTTATTTCCTCTGTGTCCTTTGTGGTGAAAAGTTCCGACGCCCGTACAATGGGCCGCTGTGTGTGTGGAGACAAATTGTTGGCGCCGATACAGGCAACCGTTGCGGCAACTATATCTACTTTAAAACCGACTTGCTGAAAAAGCGTTCGCTTTTTATCCGCCTTTGCAGCCTGCTGTTGCGAAACGCGGTTATGACGCCGCTGATTTCGCTTATCGCTTTCTCGGTTACACCCAGCCGGTTGATTCTGTCGAACCCGGTATCGGCCATCTTTGCGAGAAATTTCGCCGCCCCCGCCGATATAGGGACGGCCTCTTTGGATTTCGGTCTGCAGTCGGGGCATACCAAACCTCCCTTGGCCGTGTCGAACGCGGCCGACTGTCTGTCGGGAAGCGGCCCGCGGCAGCGCACACAGTTTTCCAGAGTGGGGCAGTAGCCGATGTGCGTAAGGAATTTCAGATCGAAAAACCGCACTATAAAATCCAGCTTTTTTATATCCGATTCCGATGCAAGCATTTCAAACGCGGACTCGGCCGTATCGTACACGGCGGCGTTAGGATCGTGCTCTTTCATACCCGCCTCTATCAGTTCCGCCATGTAGCAGGCCCGGCTGAACTTTTCCAAATCCTCCGCGATCGAAAGCCTGGCCGATACCATATCGATGCTGCGAAGCCGGTACAGGTCTGTATGTTCCTTGCCGTAATAGACAACATCCACGCTGTGGAACGGTTCCATCCTTCCGGAAAAGACGGACTTGAGTTTTTTTGCCCCTTTTGCCACACCTTTTATTTTCCCGCGCTCCCTGCTGAAAAACGAGACTATTACGCTTGATTCGCCGAGGTCGAAGCGGTGCAGTGTAATGGCCCTATCGCGGAAAAGCGGCATCTCTAACTGCCGAACCGCTCGTCAAGCCGCTTGATGAACTTTTCCTCGCGCGTCCAGTCCTTTCTGGTTTTTACGTTAAGGTCCAGAAAGAACTTCCCGCCGAAACGCCGCTCCATCTCTATGCGGGCCGCGGTTCCTATCCTTTTTATCATGGACCCATTTTGTCCTATCACAATGCTTTTTTGCGAGTCCTTTTCAACGTATATTACGGCGCGCACGGCGGTCAGCTTTTCAGATCGATCCTTATATTCATCCACTACCACGGCGGTCGAGTACGGTATCTCCATCTGCGTAAACCTGAAAATCTTTTCGCGTATCGTTTCGGCAGCCAAAAACCGTTGGTTTTGTTCGGTAAGCGTATCCTCCGGAAAAAGTGCAGGACCGACCGGCAGTCGTTCGATAATGCCACGCTCCAGTTCATCCAGGCCCTCGCCGCTTTTTGCGGAGACTGGAAAGATTGCGTCGAAGCCGGCATCCGACCACTGCCGTATCATCGGCAGGATGGAGCTCTTATTAACGAGATCGATCTTGTTAATCGCCACAATCACCGGTTTTTTATGCCGCAAAAGACTTTTGGCCCAGTTCAACTCATCGTCAAGGTTTTTACATTTGGTTTCTGTCATAAATAGCAACACGTCCGCGTCCCCCGCGGCCCCCGTTGCCGCCTTCATCATCCTTTTGTTCAGCGGTTTATTCGAGTCGTGCAGGCCCGGCGTATCAAGAAAAATGACCTGGGCATCTTTCGTAGTTTTTATGGCGGACATCCTGTGCCGTGTCGTTTGCGGTTTTTCGGTAACGATTGCTATCTTTTCCCCGCAGAGACGGTTTAAGAGAGTGGATTTACCGACATTGGGCCGACCGGCGATACAGCAGTAACCGCACCTGAAGATTTTTTCGCTAATCGTAAACCTTTACAACCTTCTGGACGGTAAGTTCGGACTCATACGGGCCGTCGCGCTCGTGGCTTATCGTACCCGCCAGCGTGATGACCTTGCCGAGATATGGCGCAAGCTCTTCAAGCTTTTCGCCCCTTATATAGTAGCTCTGCTTCTTGCCGCGCCTGATTCTTACAGGGACAAGCTGATAGGCGGACTCCTTCCACAACATGAGCCTGCCGGTAACCGTGACTTTTTTGGTTTTCTTCGTCTTTGTTTTTACCTTTATCTGCCGGGTTTCCAAAACGGCCGGCTGGGGCATCTTTTCCACTACCACCATTACGAAGTGGATCGATTTCTTTGGCGGTATCTGGTAGTTTTTCAACTCGTGCTTGTAGGAGACATCCACCTTGATAACGTCATCTTCCACCGCCACCTTGTTAACCTTCAATTCGTAGTTATCGACCGGCTGGGAGAGCACCGCGATAACCATTCGCTTCGAATAATTGACAGATCGCAGTTGTCTTTTCAGTTTTCTCAGTCTTATCACCGCATTAAGATTGTTAAACGCCCTGAAGCGGTTGAGCAGATGCGCCGCGCCACGCTTCGAACGAATGACCTGTATATAAGGGGGAGAGGCGAGGGAAGTCCCCATTACGTTGGTGGGAAGCGAATCCTGAAACCGGTTTTTTATCCGTACCGGCTTGGCGAATGCCGTTGACGCGATAACCGCCGCAAGAATTAAAGTGAAAAATCCTCTTCCCATCCCAGCTATATAGTAACGGATTTTATTCGATAGTCAAAAAAGGAACTGCTTATAAACCAAAGCATTATAGCCGTCCCTCTTGCAGTCGGCCCGCGATGCGGGTACAAAACTACGGTAAAGCCGTCAAAACATAAGCAGCGTGTAGTTACTTAATGGCTGCCGGCATCAGCGCCATCATATCGCCCCCACCCGCAGGGTGGTATGTTAATATTTAAAGAACCGGATATCCCGAATTGGAGCCTGTTTCCAACCAAGGAGATTATATGTTAATCAAAATCATAAAACCGTGGGAAATTCCCGGTCTCAGGCCGACAGACGAAAAAGTTTTTCTTAACCGCAGAGATTATCTAAAATCACTTGGTTTCGGCGCGGCCGCCCTTTTAACCGGCGGTTGTAACTATCAGGGGCCAGAAGCGGTGGTGGGTTTGATCGGAGACTACGAGAAGCCGGGTTCCTACAATCCGACAAAATACATTAATGATAAGTACACGCTCGACAGGCCGGTAACGGCGGAAGAAAAAGTCCTAAGCTTTAACAATTTCTATGAATTCTCCATCAGAAAAACCGATGTGGAAAAGAAAACGAAAGATTTTAAAATCACCCCCTGGACGCTTGAAGTAACCGGACTTGTAAAAAAGCCGAAGATTTTCGATATCGACGGGATAAAAAGGATGATGCCGATAGAGGAGAGGCTTTACCGTTTTCGATGTGTGGAGGCGTGGGCGATGGCCGTACCGTGGACGGGGTTCCCATTTTCCGAGCTTATAAAAAAGGTGGAGCCCAAACCCGAAGCTACGCACGTCCGGTTTGTCTCCATAATGAGACCGAAGGAGGCGCCTAACCAGAACGTCCGTAACTACCCCTGGCCGTATACGGAGGGGCTGACAATCGACGAAGCGAAAAACGAGCTGGCCTTTTTGGCTACCGGGCTTTACGGAAAGCCGCTTGCGAAGCAAAACGGCGCGCCGATCAGGCTGGTGACACCATGGAAATACGGCTTTAAAAACATTAAATCGATAGTAAGAATTGAGTGTACCGACGAGCAGCCATCAACCTTCTGGAACAACCTTGCGCCGCGGGAGTACGACTTTTCGGCAAACGTAAATCCGATGGTACCGCACCCCAGGTGGTCGCAGGCGACGGAAAAAATGATCGGAACAGGCAAGCGGTACGATACCGTTTTATACAACGGGTACCAGAGCCAGGTAGCTTCTCTTTATTTGTAAAGCAGCGAAACACGATAACCGAAACAACGGCATCTTTCGTTCTCATGCGG
Source organism: Nitrospinota bacterium (assembly GCA_046754425.1). GTDB lineage: Bacteria > Nitrospinota_A > UBA7883 > JACRGQ01 > JACRGQ01 > JBHHVT01. The sequence continues at coordinate 11,073 of JBHHVT010000034.1, forward strand.
ATTAAAGAAAGGACACAAAAGCACAATGAGTGAAAAAGCGACTAATCCGGAACCCGGCGCCGGGTCCGCCGGCAAGGGGAAAGGCAGGCTCAAACTGGTTCTATTTATTCTTATCATCATCCTTGTCGCGGTGTCCGTTAAAGTCTTTCACCTTGAGCAGTATTTTTCCACCCAGCGTATCGGCGCTTTGCTGGAGGGGATGGGCATCTGGGCGCCTGTCGTATTTATCCTTCTGTACGGGGTCGGAATGCTTGTCGGCCTGCCGGGTACGCTTTTCACAGTCGCCGGGGGCCTTATTTTCGGAACGTGGTTCGGCACCCTTTATAACGTGATAGGCGCATCACTGGGCGCGTCAGGCGCGTTCTGGATAGCGCGTCTTTTGGGAAGCGAGGCGCTCGTCAATAAATTCAGCGGTCAGAAGTGGTTCGAAAAGCTAAATGCGGGTCTGGAAGAAAACGGCCTTTACTACATGCTTTTCATAAGGCTGGTTCCGCTCTTCCCGTTTAACGGCGTCAACTTCGGTTCCGGCCTCACCAAAATGTCCTTCAGGGATTACTTCATCGGGACGGCGGTTGGCATTATCCCCGGCGCTTTTGTCTATACCAACGCCGCCGCTGAGCTGGGGGAATCGGCAAAAACCGGCCAATTCCTCACAGGCGGCACAATTGGCGCTTTCGTCCTGCTCGGTCTGTTCGCGTTGATTCCGATAGTCATTAAAAAGAGGCTCGAAAGTAAAAAACCTACAGGCGAAGAAGCCTGACCGCCTTTTTCCGCTCCCGCAGGGCCGAAAAGCGTTGTAAAAACCACCGTTTGGCTAGTAGAATCTAACGGACAAGCCGGTTAAAACTTTACAGCGTCACTAACTGACCCTATACTTGACGGGGGGATATGAAAAAAGTCTACTCTGAGCCGTCGGCCGGAATCAAACTTGGCACTCCGGAAGCCGACAGGCTTATCATGGAATATACACCGCTGATAAAGTTCATAGCCCACAGAATAGCCGTCCGCCTGCCGCCGCATATTGAACTGGACGAACTTGTCAGCGCGGGCGTCATGGGATTGATTGACGCCATAGAAAAGTTTGATCCCTCAAAAGAGACGCAGTTTAAAACATACGCCGAAATAAGGGTGCGCGGCGCCATCATGGACGAGCTGCGGGCGCAGGACTGGGTGCCGCGCTCCGTCCGCCAAAAGGCCACTCACCTCGCTCAAGCCTACGCCGCCATAGAGCAGAGGATGGGCCGGGCGGCCGATGATGAAGAGGTCGCCGAAGAGCTGGGAATCAGCCTGGAAGAGTTCCACAAGCAGATAACAGGCGCCACAAGCGCGCCGATTTTAAGCATCGAAGACCTGGGCGGTATCAGCAAGGACGGCGAACGAAGGGATTTTATGGAAGTCATCGCCGGTTCGCCGGATAACGACCCGCACACCCTGGCAAGGATTTCCGAGGTGCGGGAGATAATCGCACTGGCGATAGACCAGCTTCCCGAAAAGGAACGGCTGTTGGTGTCGCTTTACTATTACGAAGAGCTGACGATGAAGGAGATCGGCGAGGTGCTTGGAATTACCGAATCGAGAGTCTCCCAGCTCAATACGCGCGCCGTGCTGCGTCTTCGCGGCAAACTGCTTAAATTCATCTCGACAGCCGGCGACGACCTCAGGGATTAATCACAGCCGGACGGTGTCCTTTTGGTAGAACAGCCGCCCTCGGCTGTTCACTCTACAGGCGGGGGCGCCTGTAGTACTAACCCCTCCGACGCTGCGCGCCACCTCCCCTTGCAAAGGGGAGGACTTGTATGGAAGCCCGAAAAAAGGGACGCTACCCTTTTTATTGTATTTGCCACCTTCCTTCGTGCATACACCAAAATGCTCCCCATCTACATTTGAGTTTGCCGTATTATACTAATCTTCCAATTACACGGGGATATGCTATAAAAAATAAACCTTTTCCGATTGATAAAGCGGTCCGCATCCTGACGGGCTGGATGAAAGAGTTCAAACTGCCGATTGTCTCGGAGTACGCGCAAAAGGGCGACCGCTCTCCCTTTAAGGTTTTAATAGCCACCATCCTGTCGCTAAGGACGAAGGACCATACCACCGCAACGGCCAGCCGGAAGCTTTTCGCACTGGCCGACACGCCGGAAAAAATCCTGCGTCTTACTGCAGGCAGGATTGAAAAACTGATATATCCGGTCGGGTTTTACAGGGTGAAGGCCAAAAGCATAATCACCGCCTGCAAAACTCTGATAGACAAACACGGCGGCAAGGTGCCGTCCGACCTGGACGAACTGCTGGCGATAAAAGGGGTGGGGAGGAAAACCGCCAACCTGGTGGTTACGATCGGCTACAACCTGCCGGGCATCTGCGTCGATACGCACGTTCATAGAATCTCGAACCGCTGGGGTTACGTTAAAACAAAAACACCTGATAAAACCGAACTGGCGCTTCGTAAAAAATTGCCGAAAAAACATTGGATAACATACAACGACCTGCTGGTAACGTTCGGGCAAAACGTCTGCCTCCCCGTAAGCCCGTATTGCTCCATTTGTAAACTGAAAGAGTTCTGTCCGAAAATCGGCGTCAAGAAGTTCAGATAGCCACCTTGCAGGTGGAGGCAGTTACGCCAAAGGCGACAATTCCAACTGTAGGGGCGCTGCTCGCTGCGCCCTCTTAAGGCATGCCGCTAAAGCGGGCAGGTCAAGACCTGCCCCTACATACGATAACTGCGCCAGCGTATTGTCACCCGGCACAGCCGGGGGGAAATAAATTTCTTTACTATGAAACGCTGCGCGTGTAGAATTTCCCTCTTTACAAGGAGGACAGATATATGGCGATGATGTGCGATATTTGCGGGAAAAAGCCGCAGTTCGGCCACAACGTTAGCCACGCGCATAACGTGACAAACCGGCGTTTCAACCCGAACCTGCAACAGGTTAGAGGCATCGTGAACGGCAGGGTCAAGAGGCTTAAGGTTTGTACCCGCTGTATACGATCCGGCAAGGTTCAAAAGGCCGGCAAAAGACAGATTACCGCGCCAGCTACGCAATAGGGGCAGGGCAGGCGAGCTGCCCCCTGCCAAAGCCTAA
>JBHHVT010000035.1:0-13971 GCA_046754425.1 Nitrospinota bacterium
GCACTATTTCTGGAAACTCGAAATTTTCGCCTTTAATCGTTTTGGTTTTCATGTCGCCAGGTTGGGCGAAGTTGACCGGATCATTTTCAAACGCGAACGAATGGAAGTTATGCATTATCCCGTCCTTGTTGTTGACCACAAGCGACGATGTAGATGGTATGACAACCACGTGTGGATCGAAATGGCAGCCATCCTGATTCAATTGAACCTTGCCGGGTTTGGCTTTGCCGGCGCCGATAATTTCCACTATCGCGTTTGCAAGTCCGCCTGATTTTGATACCAGCAACCCTTCTTTTACGAGGGGTACTTTCTTGCCGCAAACCTGCGGATCTTTTGTAATTTTTATCTTTGCAGGTTTACCTGCCGGGTTAGCCGATATTGTGCCCGAAACGGTGCCGGCCTCTGCCATTGCAAGCGATCCGCCATACGCGGCCACCAGCAATGCAAGGAAAAATCTTTTCATGTTCATGCGCTCCCCTCCTAATTATTATTTTTAGCTTTAAAAACCAGCGCCGCTTCACCAGCCGCGACTATCAGACCAACCAGCAGCGGCACAAGATATATTTTGGCCGTAACCGGAGGCTCCAGCAGAAGCCAATACCATATCGATACAGCCCTCTGTTCGTTCTTTTCACCGTTATTTCCGTCCCAACCGTTGAACGCAATCGGGATATACCTGCCTACTTCTATCGTCAGGTCGTCTTCTGTCGGACCCGCGAGCGACCGCTTGAACACGGCCTGCCACTGTCCCTCAACGTATTTTGCGGTTACGCTGATTATCTGGTTTTCGTCCAACATGGGCGTCTGTTTCAAAATACCCTTGCCTATCAGAACTCCAGGTTTTTGGCCGTTCGTCCATTTCCACAAGATAACGTGGCCTTTCTCGTTTCCGCCGAGGAAATATGGTTTTTCCATTCCTGTCGGTATTGTGGGCGATAGCTGGATCGCCAGGGCATCCGGCTCGTTTTGCGGGTATTTATCAGACACCTGGGGAAGCGGACTGGCAGTCCTGTCATCCCACGCCACCCAGATAGCTATCTCTTTGTCGTTATAGTATGAGCGTGCATCGATGGATTCGAGCGTGGGAAAAAACCACCTCTCCCCTTCGATGATGTTTGGCACAAACGGAAAATATCTTCTTTCCAGCGTCTTCCATCGTTCGTCCGAGGGATCTGTGGGAAGATCACCTGCAAGAAATTTCGAAACCAGCACCTCTTTAACATTTGGGCGCTTTCTTTCGACAATGGAGTCGACAAAGCCGACTATTTTCCATATCTCTTCAGGCTTTAAATTTTCGCCGAAAGCCGGCATAGGCGTGCCTGTTATACCTGTTGATACATTGCGAAAGATATCTTCCGGCCTGTTCCCGCCCCTGTACAGCCACCCCTTTGTAAGATTCCTCGGCCATATCCGATCCTGCCAGTCGTCTGTCAGCCCAAAAGCGGACGGACCCGAACCGCGCCCTTCCTTACCGTGGCATTTTTCGCATTTATCGAGGAACATTTTTTTACCTTCCGCGCGTTCCGCATCAGTCCACTGCGGAGGAGTTCCTATCTCAATCGGCTTCGGAACCCTTCCCCTTTTCTTATCGCGCGCAAACTTTCTCGAAAAAGTTTTTATATAGGCCACAACCTCCCAGATTTCCTCTTCTTTTAGAATCTCTTTCCATGCCTGCATGGAGGTGCCGGGCAGACCTTCGGATACTCTTGTGAAAATGGTGGAATCCTGCGGCAGTTTGCCGAATTGGGTATAGGTAAATTTGTACATACCGCTTGCGAAATTCCTCGGTTTCGGGCGCAATCTTTTGGAGGACGGCCCATCGCCTCTTCCTTTTACGCCGTGGCAATGTATACAACGGTTTTCGTAAATAACCTTTCCTTTTTCAGCCTGCTCCGCGGTAAGCTCGGCTTGTGCGAATTGAGGCAACATAAGAGCGAGGCTCATTACAGCCGCAAAAAAGGCAGTTCTCACTAGTGTCCCTCCCCTTCTTCCTTCATGACCCTCGGCGTATTACCGGTGTAATCATAAAGGAACGTGATAACTTTCCAAACCTCTTCTTCTTTTAGAAAATTCTGCCACACCGGCATCGGCGACAGCCACGGCGTTCCTTCGTTGGGCAGCCCCGGCCCGCCGGTCGTTATCCGCCAAAAAAGGAAGGCTTCCTGCAACTGGGCTATCGTTCCGACGTCCTGGAAGTTGGCCGGAAGAGGATTATTAAACCCAATCGCGTACATTCCCTTACCATCCAGATAATCACCGTGGCAATAAAAGCAGTTCTGGAAAAAAACAGTTCGGCCTTCCTGTACCAGTTCCTTGAATTTTGCGGGGTCATCCTTCTCGAAATGTCTGAATGGGTTTTCCAGAGTTAGAAGATTGAATGTTTTTCCGTACACTTTTATGGATGAAGGAGGCGCCGGGTGCACCGTGCGTAGTTCGACCGGCGCGTCCAGTGTAGGTTTTGTAATGTTATAGGTAATGAGCGCGGCGACAATCGGCACGATTACAAAAACAATGTTGCGCATCCCTTTCCTTGAGGGATCATATACTAAAGAAACTAACGGTCCCCACAGTTCATCAGAAGCCTCTTCACTGGAGGTCATCACCATTAAAACGGTCACAGTAATGAAGAACATGTACATCTTGATGACGCTTGCCGGAACAGGCTCGTGCATTATTGTGGTAAAAATAATTTTGAGAGCAGCATAAGCGCTGACGATTATTAACACAGTCGCAAGGAGTCTGTTAATTTTCATCAGCTTCCCCCCGCCTTGTCCGGCACTTCTGGCGGCATTGTTCCGGCGGCCTGTCCATACAGATAGTTAACGGCAAGTTCAAGTTCTGAAATTCTCAGCTTATCTTTAAAGTCTTGCGGCATCGTATCCGGCTCGAAATTTTCCGTGTCCGCTATAAACGCGTTCGGATCCATAATAGACTGACGTATATATTCCTTAAGCGACATCCCGCCGGGCGCCCCTTTTACATACCTTTTCAACCCAATAAGAGGTGGTCCTATATCAGCTTCGCCCTCTTCCATGCCGATACCCGGCACCTGATGGCAGACGCGGCACTCATATTTATCCGCGAGCTCGCCCATCGTTTTAACCGCCTTCGGTTCTTCGGGTTCTTCCTCCGCAACCTCAACCTCGCCCGTGGGAAGCGGAACTGTAATCTCGACTCCCGCGGCGGATTGGAAGTACGCTATTACAGCGTTTATCTCAACATCCGAGAGACCGATCGCTCCCTTGTTGGTTTTCGGCATTGGGCTTACCGTATCGTTTGTTCCCGGTTTCCCGTATCCCACAACGACGAAAGCGGACGGGTCCACCTCCGATTCACGCAGGTATTCCTCTCCGCTTGTAGCTTTGCCTTTATAGCGGGGATCCTTGATTCTTTCCGCCGCACGTGCTCCGACAGGCGGTCCGGCGGAACTTTCCTTATGAAGTACGGGCGCGCGGCCTCCGACCTCCTTGTGGCATAAGGTACACGTACCTTTTCCGTTAAAAATCTTTTCGCCCAAAGCTACATACGACTCCATAGTCATCCCTTCCAGCGATATCTCCTCTTCAACCGGCGGCATGGCTTGCATCTGTGGTATCCAGTTTGAAAAACCGGCATAACCGAATAGAACTATTACGCAAAAAGCGATAACCTGTAAAAATACTTTCATCAGGCTTTAACTTCCTTTTTCTTCTTGCTAAAGGCATCAAGCCAGAAAATGAAGATAACCATAACGAGAAAAACCAGTGTAATTTTTGTAATATAAATCGCCGCGTAACCGAGCGTCGGCGTATAGGCGCTCTCCGAGTAGTCCCGGAAAATTGTATAGACGTGCCAGTGCTGTCTGATTCCGGAGCGCACGTAACCCATCAGGCCCATCAGCCAGGTAAACGAAACCGCCAGCAGGAATAGCGCGTACTGTGACCTTACCGGCATCTTTCCCCACTCGGCTTCGCCGAGCGATTCGGCTTTGCGATACATTATCTTGTCGATTATCGTGCCCAGCACGAGCACGGAGAGCGTCGTTGAAACCTGCGGTACCGAAAGGCCGATGCGAACCGCCGCCGGAATGTAATACCCGTATACGCCCAGGATGATAATGTTTGCGGCGGCGGCTACAAACAGCGCGACTATCGCCGCATTCCCAAGCTTTACCCAGGAGACGGTCGGAGTCTTGCCCGCTCTCTGATAAAGAAGGAAAGAGAGAAATGTAGTTGTAATCATCAGGTTGACAGCCGTATTTTTCGCGGACATGACGCCGAAGAAACCAAGTATCGGGTGATGCGCGCCGCCCAATGCCTTGATCTCCTGGCCGGTCATAACAATCGTGTGCGGCGTCAGCCAGACGAGGAAACAACCGGTAAGCACTATCGCCAAATATTTAATATACGGCCTGTACTTTTCTCCACCCTTAATGCGGCCAAGACCGATCCAGAGGTAGTAGTTGACGCCCAGGAAAAGGGCGCCTATAAGCACTGCCTGGATAATAAAGAGCCAGGCGAAAATACCGCCCATAAGCGTAATGCCCATCTGCTGACTATAGGTATAAACCTCTTTCATGAGCCAATACCCGGCGAATGGAAGCGGTAGAAGACCCGCGACAGCAATGACGTTAGCGGTGTATCCCATCCAATCGTAATGGGCCTTATCTTTATCATTTTTAGCGGTTAAAAACTTGAATGCCGCATATGCTCCGATTATCGAACCGCCATAGGCAATATTCGCTATAAACCGGTGCAGGTTTACAGGGTTCCAAAGCGGCCCCTTTACAACCGCCCAAATATCTCCCAGATAAGCGCCGCTGTCCGATACACCGCTGGGGGCCATCATGAACGTCACCCATGAGTTGGAAAGCACCATCAGTGACATTCCGGCTGCGTTTAGTAAAAGAATCAGCGTTAAATGAACCCACTTCAGGTTGCCCTCTGAAAGGGCATCCCAGCCGTAATAGTAGATGTAGAGGCAGATGCTTTCCACAAAAAACAGGAGAGCGTAAACCATGAAGACAGGCTTGAATATGTTAAGTGAATAGACCGTAAAGTCGGGATAAAAGAAAATCAGGGAAAAAAGCAGTATCCCGCCCAATGTCGCCGTAAATGAAAAGGCGACCATGCTTATCTTGATAAACTCTCTGGCCATATTGTCGTAACGTACGTCGCCGGTCGCCATTCCAATTCCTTCGATAACCAGAACGAAGATGGGAACGCCGAGCACGAACGCTGCAAAGAAAAGGTGAAGCTGGGCAACCATCCATACGGTTAACCGGTTATTCAAACCGAAAAACGACGGATAGGACTCAGCCGTAAGTTTTGGAGCAGGCTCCCCTGCCGGTTGCGGCTCACCCGCTTCATCGGCCGTGGCCCCGCTCACCGTTTCCGTTACGGCTGAATCAGCGGTAGGCGCCGGCTCTTCCGCAGCAAACAGCGGGGTGGCAAGCTGAACAAGAAAAACAGCGGAAACCAACAATAAGATAGACCATTGTCGGCCTATAAATGTCCTTTTGGTCGTCACATCGCCCGTTAACATACTTGGTTTCATGGGAAAAGCGGCAATCCCTGCGCCATCATCAGCAGGTTATCAATAATATACATATAGATGCCCCAGGCAACGATAAAGCCGAAAAAAGAGATTATCGTTTTACCCATTCTTCCCTCCCGCCAAGGCCTGATCCATTGTGATCGCAGCTATATACACAAATTTAAAACAGAAGCCATCCGAAATAGACGAGCGTAGCTACCGAAACGGATATAAAAAGTATCGGGCCCCACTTATCTAACACATCCCCTCCATACCGACAAAATCGATAAAGCAATAAACCTTTACTAAGGCCGTGGTAATTACCACCCAGCCTTCCCCGCGCACTTAGCCGGGGAAAGTCAATAAACCTTTCAACCCCATTTTCCATACACTACAAAGTGAATTAAGACACTGTACTAAGCAAAAGCTGTACCTACGGAGAAGCCGGGTTGATAAAATCTACACTTATCAAGAATATCGATACCTTTATAAGGCTACATGTACGGCGCTGCCAAACAATATGTATTGTGAAAATATGGCTTATTTAAAATAAATAGTTTAAACAGCCGCCATGGAAAATGTGTTTATAGGTTAGAAAACAACCATACTGGTAATTTACTTACCAGTATCACTGAATTAATATTGTATCCGTTATCGGGCGATGCAAGTCAGACGGTCAGATTGCAAGGTTATTGACGATTGGTTTACTAACACAACACACTGGATAAAGTACCGGTACGATACTTGCTAATGTATAGGTTCTTAAGGGAGACTGCATTACAACCACTAAAATACTTGGGTAGGAGGAGATTAGATTATGAAACTGCGCATTCTGATGGCATTATCAGTTATCACCATGTTTGCCGCCACCACGGCATACGCTTACACGGAACAGAACGTTTCCGGTGGCGGCAAAATATCAGGAAAAATTACATTAATCGGAAAAGCGCCGGCTCCACGTATGATACTTATGGAGAAAAATCCGGAGGTATGCGGAACGGGTGAACGGGAAATTCGCGAAGTCACGGTCGACGGCAGCGGCGGATTGCAGTACGGCGTAGTCTATATTGAAAAAATAGCCGCCGGTAAAAAATGGGACGGTAAACCGAGACAGTTAAACCAGAAGGGTTGCAAGTTCGTGGAGTGGCTGCAGGTTATGCGGGAAAAAACCGAGCTGGAAATAGTCAATCGCGACCCGGTGCTTCACAACATTCATACATACGAACTTATCGGCAGAGTGAGGGTAACGATATTTAACGAAGCTCAGCCGACGCAGGGCTACACCTTCAAGAAAAAGATCAAGATGAGGCGCTCGCCTGTAATGAAGATAGAGTGTGACGCGCATAACTTCATGCACGCTTACATGCTTGTACTGAAAAACCCGTACTACGCGATTACCGCTCCGGACGGTTCCTACACGATAGACAATATCCCGCCGGGGAAATACAAGGTAACAGTGTGGCACTCAATGCTTGGCAAAAAGACGCAGGAAATTGAAGTGAAAAGCGGCGCAACCACCAGCCTGAATCACGCGTACAAAAGCTAAAGATCATAGCTTAAAAAGGCCGCTTCGATAGAGGCGGCCTTTTTTATTTGAGAGGTACGGTTGTACGATTATTCGAACGGATATCTTTTAGACGGAAACGCGGCCGAATTGGCCTGAGCCATTTTGGTCAGGTAGCGTACCATAGCAGCAACAGCACGACAATAAGATTTACCAGCACACCAAAATGAAACCAGTAGTCGGCAATTGTAAACCGTCTCTTTTCCTTCGTGTCCTTATCTGTCACCTTTTTCCCCCGTTAAGTATACTTATCACGCCTGTCTATGGTACAAAATGATAGTATGAATATGAAGCAATCGCAAGACCATTCGCCCGTTCCTCAAAAGTGGATAAAAATATTTCTGGGGATAAATCTGTTTGTTCTCTGTTCATTTCTGATATGGGAGCTTGGCGGCCCGGCGCTAAAAAGCGATAAAGAGATGAATATCACCAGGGAACAAGATGACGCCATTGTAAAAAAGTTTCTGGATAAAAACCCTGAACCGAAAGACCTGACGGGAACACTCGGCCCGGAGTTGCAATACACGATAAATGCGACCATTCAGGACAAGTGGGCCCACTTCAGTTTCTCAAAGGGAACCGTATTCTATAAGGAAAAGATCGATAAAGACTCCCTGGACTGGGACATAGCGTTTCGCAGGGCAAAAATAGTTACCAATGGCGGCGCCACGAACCCGAAAGGCAAGGCGGAAGTTGGTTCAATTAAAACGGGCGGTTTGCTATCAGTTAAATCCGCTTCAAATATAAAATTTCAGCCGGACTTTACAACGCAAAATATAGTCGAGTCAAAAAACCCGGTACTGGATAAATGGTACAAGTATGATTTCTGGACACACCGGCTGACGCCTAAAAATGAGGTCTATGTGGCGCGCACCGCGAAGGGTAACTACGTAAAGTTTCAGATAGTTGATTATTACTGCAGGCATGTCGCCGGCTGCTTTACATTAAAATACGTTTATCAGGGAACCGGATCGGACTCTTTTAGCGGGTAGACTTGGTAAATTTATGTCCATGCGTGGACATAATTTGTTCAATAAATTTTCATTCGGCAACAACGCACGCCCTAAACATATTCATCGGAATTTGAACCGCAAACAAGTTTGACGGACTATCGTTGTTACATTTAACGAGGCCCCTTTATTAACAATGTATTTATAATCCCGGTTGGAATACCTGATTCTTATTTTACTGAAATTTAGTCGAATGAACTCTGGCATTTTAATTGCTCATTGAAAAAGCCTTATTAAACTATTGGCTAGAGGAGTCATTCTCTAAAACTGGGGTTCGATTTGAGAAAGAGGGGGGTATCTATCACAAATAAAAGAGAGTTACTGGAACAAATTTGCAAAAAAGGTTTCCAAAAAAGTGTAGTTGACCTTTTTTCTACCCGTTTAACGGGAGGGGGGCTTATGAAAAATTACTACCTCAAATACATTTCTCTATTTTTCATTTCGGCGTTATTCATAACGTCTTTTCCATTGCAGGCAATGGCCGCAGAGATAGGCCCGCTGCCAAAAATGAAAAATGCGCCGAAAAACCAGGCAAAGGTAGCGCTCGGAAAGAGGCTATTCTTTGATACGCGGCTGTCCGGAGATTCGGCCATAAACTGCGCAACGTGCCACGACCCCAAGGAGGGTTGGACAAAGCATATTGCCGTAGGTAAGGCGTATCCGGGTTCGGACCATTTCCGAAACGCGCCTACGCTCATCAATGTCGGCTACAAGCGGCAGTTCAGGATTCCGTGGCATTGGGACGGCAGGATCGGCACAAACCTGAACGACATGACACGCGACCAGATAACGGACACATACGTGATGAACCTGGACATGAGAATCATGCAGGAACGCATCAAGCAGGACGCAGTTTACGTGAAAATGTTCAAGGACGCCGGCTATGGAGAGCCGTCAAACGGTAAAGTCCGCAAGGCGGTGCCCGAGTTTATGAAAAGCATCGTCTCCAGGAATGTCCCGTTCGACCAGGGAAAATTATCCGGCTCGGCTAAAAAGGGGCAAAAACTGTTTGAAGGCAAGGCCGGCTGCGTGACATGCCATAACGGACCGATGTTCTCCGACGGCAAACCGCACAACACCGGCGTGCCGGAAAATCCATGCGTTTTTAAGGACCCGATGCGCCATGTGACGTACCTGACCTACATGTTTGGGATGGGCACGGAAAACAGGTACAACTGGAGACGCGACATAGGGTACCTGGCTGTGAGCCACAACAAAAAGGACCTCGGCAAGTTCATTACGCCGACGCTCCGCGAACTGAAATACACCGAGCCGTACATGCATAACGGTATGGTCTCGTCCCTTGACGCCGTTATCGATTTCTACAACAAGGGCGGCGGCCCGGATCGGCCCGGACTCAAGGATCCGGCAATGAAGCCGCTTAATCTGTCAAGAGGAGAAAAGGCCGACCTTAAGGCATTCCTGCTGTCGTTAAGTGGCAGCGATCCGTCAATGGATGTACCGCAAATTCCGGTCTCTTACGAAGTAATAGCCGACTGGAAAAACAAGAAAAACTAGAAGGGGGTAAGCTTATGCGTATCAAACTGAATTGGCCGCGGTTTATAGCGGTCATCAGCTTTATGACTCTGGCTTTGGCGCTAGCGCCTTCCGGCGGCGCCTGGGCGGCGGCGGACCCGGATTACGACGAGCCTCTCGCGCCTCTACCGGCGCATCCGGGCAATCCGTGTGACAATCCGGCCAGCACGAACGTCTTCCCAAAACCGATGGGACCCAAACAGGAATTGGGTTATCTGATATTTTTTGACGGCAAGGTAACCGGCGACAACAGCCTTTCATGCAGCACGTGCCATCACCCCGATCAGGGTTGGGGATTTAACGACCCGATAAGCAGGGGCTACCCCGGAATGGTTCACTGGCGCAATTCGCAGTCCGTTGTAAACACAGGTTACCAGACGAAACTCTTCTGGGCCGGAGCGGCTCTAAGCCTGGAAGCTCAGGCGCCTTCGGCCAACAAGGGCGGCGTATCCGGAAACGGCGAAGTCGACATGATGGAATCAAGACTGGCAATGACCCCGGAATACCGCAAACGATGGAGAACCGTTTTTGGCGGCATGCCTAAAATAAAGGACGCGTGGCGGGCCATTTCGGCTTTTGAAAGGTACCTCTCACAACCGTGCACGCCGGCCGACAAGTTCATGGCCGGGCAGGCTAGCGCGATTTCCGATTCGGCCAAAAGGGGCAAAAAACTGTTTGAAGGAAAAGCCAAATGCATAGAATGCCACAACGGTCCGCTCCTTTCGGACGAAAAGTACTACAACTTGGGTCTTGAACAGCCTATTGAGTTCTTTGAAAACGGCATAAACCAGGTTACATTCAGGTTCGAGCAATATGCCAAAGGTGTATCGGAGTCTACCTATCGTAGCGCCAAATACGATTTGGGACTTTACTACAGGGGAAAAAATGACTCGGACAAAGGCAAGTTCTCCACGCCTCCATTGAGGTTCCTGAAGTACACCGCTCCCTATATGCACACCGGAGCCTTCTTTACTCTTGAGGAAGTGGTCGACTTTTACAACGAAGGCGGCGGGAAGTTTGATCCGTGGGGTACGAAAACCAGGATTTTGGCTCCGCTTAACCTGACTGACGGCGAAAAAGCCGACCTGGTTGAGTTCCTGATGGCGTTTAGCGGGGGCGACATGAAACTGCCGGTCCCAAAACTTCCGCAAATCAAGGCTTTTGCCGACTGGCAGCCTAAAAAGTAATGATGACGAATAAATCGCAGATAGGGGGTTTTGATTGATGAAAACTAAAAAGGAAAAAAGCTTCATCCCTTGCGCGTCAAGGCGGCAGTTCCTGCTGATGGGCGGAACGGCTACCGCGACTGTTCTGTTGCCGGGCCTGAAAGGGATCGGTGCGGAAAAGGTAGAAGCGGCGGTAATGTCCAGGTATCCCAGGGTTAAAATAGGCTCCGTAAGGAAGCTTAAAACCGACAAACCGCTTGTCTTTAATTACCCGGACAAGAGCAAGTTTTCCAAATCCATTTTGGTAAAACTTGGAACACGCGCCGGCGGCGGAGTCGGACCGCATACGGATATAGTGGCGTTTAATTCATTCTGCACGCACCAGGGCGGAAAGCTGAGCGACCTTTACAAGCGTAAAGACAAGGCCATCGGCCCCTGCCCATATCACCTGAGCACTTTCGATCTGACAAGGCACGGCATTATCGTAGCCGGTCACGCGACTGAAAGTCTGGCGCAAGTTGTGCTTGAAACCAAAGGCGACGACATCTACGCGGTAGGCGTAATCGGGTTGATATACGGACGTAACAGTAATGTATAGGGCTATTGAATCAATATTGGAATTAAACGTTTAAGGAGAATTAAAAGGATGAGTACACAGTATTATATTCCAGAGGACAGAGTACCTCTTCCCCCTCCTAACGCGAAAGTCTTTACCACCGCTTGTGACTACTGCATAGTCGGATGCGGTTACAAAGCGTACCGCTGGCCTCTCGGAACGGAGGGCGGACCGAAGGGTAAAGACAACGCATTCGGAGTCGATTTCCCGACTGACGCGTTAAGCGGTTTTTGGCCCGGGACCAACAACCACAACGTGGTGATGGTAAACGGGATGCCGCACAATGTAATGGTGCTGGCGGACGGCGACATCGGCGCCGTCAATCTGGGTGGAGACCACAGCATACGCGGCGGCGCGATCGCTCAGAAATGCTATAATCCGCAAAAGCCGACGGGCGACAGGCTTAAAAGGCCGATGGTAAGGATATTCGACACGCTTATGCCTGTCTCATGGGATTTCGCGCTCGATATCGCGGCCGAGCTGTCCCAGTACGTTTTGGATAATTACGGTGAATCCGCATGGGCGCAAAAAATCTATTCATATCAGTTCTACGAGAACACTTATGCAGTAACCAAGCTCTCACTGCGCCATATCAATACGCCGGCGTGGTCGCCTCACGACCAGCCCGGTCCCGGCGCCGCTACCGCAGGTTTCCGCGACACGGGTTTTGACAACTTCGCTCCCGCTTACTGGGACTGGGGCAACGCGGATACTCTGTTCATTTCAGGAACGGACCCGTACGAAACAAAGACCATAGTTTTCAACCAGTGGATACTTCCGGCTATGAGGCGCAAGAAAAACCCGATGAAGGTTATCTACGCGCTGCCGAGAAAAACCACTGGCGCGGCATACGCAGAGGCAAACGGCGGACTGTTCCTGCAGGTAACTCCAGGATCGGACACTGCCTTGCACATGGCGATATCGCGCGTGATAGTTGAAAACGGATGGGAAGACAAGGAATGGATTGAGAAATGGACGGCCAACAAGTGGGAAACCGACGCCGGTTTCGGACAGGGCACGCGTAACACGCCGTGGCAATGGCGGACCACCTGGGGCAAGTTTGAAAGCAAGGGTTTCGACGACTGGAAAAAGTGGCTCCTCAAGCAGAAAGAGTCCGAATTAAAAACCGCATCGAAAATTACCGGTGTCCCGGCCAAGAAGATTAAAAAGGCGGCCGAGATGATGGCCAAGCCGAGGGGCGGCAGACGGGTAAAAACATCGATCGGGATCGAAAAGGGCAATTACTGGTCCAACAACTACCTTAACGTAGCGTCAATATCATCCCTCGCGGTCTGCTGCGGTACCGGCAACAGGCCCGGCCAGATGATAGGCCGATTCGGCGGACACCAGAGGGGCGGCAGAAAAGGCGGCGGCTATCCGAGAGCGAAATCGCCTGAGAAGCAGGAAGGACGAAGGAAGAAGCCGATAGATCTGGACCGCTGGGTCATGTCCGGGCACGTGCGGTTCGCGCATGTTATCGGAACGACCTGGGTATCCGCAATGGGCGGCACACAGGGGTTGCAGGCCAAGTTCACCGAACTTACGCGCAACAACCCGAACCAGGTGCGTAGTCTCGATAAGAAAGAGATTATCAAAACCCTCAAAAAGCGCGTAGACAGCGGCGGCATGGTCGTGGTCAATCAGGACATCTACCTGAGAAACCCGATAGGAGCAGTATATGCGGATATAGTCCTGCCAGCCGCCACCTGGGGTGAAGAGGATTTCACGCGGGCAAACGGCGAAAGGCGGCTCCGGGTTTATTCGAAGTTTTACGACGCGCCGGGAGACGCAAAACCAGATTGGTGGATAGCCGCCAAATGGGGCAAAAAGATGGGCTTTGAAGGGTTCGACTGGAAAAGTTCCGCTGATGTCTTCCAGGAAACCGCCCGTTTCAGCCGCAAAAGCAGAGTTGCTTACCATAACCTCGTATGGGTGGCCAAGAAAAACGGCATGAAGGGACACGACCTTCTGCGTAAATTCGGCACAACCGGTATTCAGGCACCCGTTCTCTTCGTGGATGAGCAGTTCAAGGAGAAACGGCCTGGAAACGAATACGTCGGTGACGATCAGGTAAAGATCGGCTACAAGGGCGGCAAGCTTATCGGTACGGTAAGAATGCACGATTCACAACGCAAGCTGCCTGAAACTGGCCCCAGGGACATGACGGTTTACACCAAGTGGCTTACGCACTTTAAATCCCAGTCCGGCAAACTGAACTTGATGAAGTCCCCGTGGGGCATGTGGGCGGATTTCTACGATTGGTGGAAACCGAAGGGCAACGAACTGTGGGTGATAAACGGCCGTATTAATGAAATATGGCAGTCCGGCTTCGACGATCTTCTTCGCAGGCCGTACATCACGCAGCGCTGGCCGGAAAACTTTTTGGAGGTGCATCCTGACGACGCGGCGAAACGCGGCATCGAAAGCGGCGATATGGTTTCCATCATTAACGACCGTGTGCCGGTTCAAAAGGACACCAACGTGGCGGTATTCAGCGGCGACCTGCTCTTCTCACAGCTTGTCAAGCAGGGCCATATCAAGTTCGTGAAAGGCTCGATTACCGCC
>JBHHVT010000036.1:0-13828 GCA_046754425.1 Nitrospinota bacterium
GATAAGGCTAGGACCGAAAAAGCAATTGAGAGCTTCGTAGTGAGGCCACAGTGAGGCCATCTCCGCAAGCACGATAGCTCCGCCATTGGTGATTAACGGGGACGGGTTAACGCCCGTCCCCTTTTCCTGGTAGCGTAGACACTCCTGTCTGCGAGTCACGCGAAAACGTGATGCCACAGCGCCTTGCGGCGCAACTCAGGCAAGAATGCCTGAGCTACCTTGGAGAGGCTACTTAGCCCCTATCTACTCTTGCAGCAAAAACGGGGACGGTGGAAAAAAACCGTCCCAAGTATTTATTGACCGGAGTAGGTTAAATGAAAAAAAATCTTTTTTTTGTGCTTATGCTGTTTTTATCCCTTCAAACTGCATCCTGCACAGGCGGCGCTGAGTCTAATAAAGACGTAAATGATTTAAAAAAGATAATTGAAGCGCGTCACAACCGCCCATCCAATACCAGAAGAACAATAACGGGCGGAACCGGAACAAACGGCGACCCATTCATGGGCAACACCGATGCGCCGTTAGTGGTAGTGGAATTTTCCGATTACGAGTGTCCTTTTTGCGGAAGATTTTTCCGTGAAACACTGCAACAGATTAAAAAAGAGTATGTCAAAACCGGAAAAGTAAAATATGTTTACAAGGACTTCCCCCTAAATTTTCATAAAAAAGCCCCCAAAGCCGCAGAAGCGGCTCACTGCGCGGGGGAAAAAGGGAAATTCTGGGAGATGCACGACCTGCTGTTCGAAAATCAAATGCGACTGGATATCCCCAGCCTTATAAACCATGGGGACAAACTTGGTCTTAACCTCGACGATTTCAAGAAATGTATTAGCGATGGCAGATACATGGAAGGGATAAAGAAAGACATCGAGGCAGGCAAAAATACAGGCTTAAGGGGAACGCCGTCTTTTGTAATAGGCAAACAAAATAAAAATGGTGAGGTAACTGGAGATTTAATTGTAGGTGCCGCGCCGTTCAAAGCTTTTAAAGCCGCGATTGACGCAATGCTATCTGCGAAATAACTGCCTTGCGGGCAGTGGCAACTTGCCGGCGCCACTCAGGCAAAAATGCGTGAGCTATACTTTTCCTTCCAGCGATAGCATTTTTCGTTTAAGGGGCGCTCCGCCGTCCGATGTAAATTTCCCAACGCTTCCGTCAGATCTTATAACGCGATGACACGGAATAATCAGCGGAAGTCGATTTTTGCTCATGGCCGTACCAGCGGCCCTTGCCGCGCCTTTGCTTCCCGCTTTCGCGGCGAGATCGGAATAACTGATAACGGTTCCGTAAGGTATCTTACGCAACGCTTTATATACGCTCTTTTCAAAGCTGGTATTCCCGTTTTGGCACAAAGCGACACTGGCAAACGACACTCTTTTGCCGTCAAAATAGTCGCGAACGCGCGACTCAACGGCAGGCAGCCGTTTTTTTGTTAGCCCCTTGATATACGCTGTCGCTTTTTGTCTGGTTGTCGGCAGAAACAGCCTTTCAACCTCTTCCTTTTCGTTGTGAATAACCGCCGCCCAGCCGAGCGACGTTTTAAAAACCGCCGCGTACCTATTCATAATTTTATCCCTTACACTTACCGCTAAATTGCGCCTATGTTTCCAGAAACATTATCGCACCAAGTGAACTCATCAACTCCACAAAATTCGGAAACGTCACGTTTATAGCCTCGGCCGTGGTTACGGTTGTTACACCCTTCGCGGCAAGACCCGCGACAGCGAGACTCATAACAACCCTGTGGTCGGAGTGACCGTCAACTACCGCCGCCTTTAGCGGGCTATGCCTAATAACCAGTCCCTCTTCTTCTTCTTCGATATCCGCGCCCATCTTTTTCAGTTCCGCGGCCATCACCGCTATGCGGTCGGTCTCCTTGATACGAGCCTGCGGCACGTTTGACAGTCGTGTTGTCCCTTCCGCAAGACAGCCGACTACGGCCATCGCCGGCAGGGCGTCGGGGGTGGCGTTTAGATCCAGAGTCGCGCCTTTTAACTTTTTTCCCTTTATGCGTATAGTTTCACCGCATTCGATATCCGCGCCCATCTCCTTTAAAAAATCGATGACCATCTTGTCGCCCTGGTTGTCGTCCATGTCGAGTCCTTCAAGTTCCAACTCGGTTCCCTCAATTGCGGATAAGGCGAGAAAAAATGCCGCCGATGAAAAATCCGCCGGCACGGCGGCGTTAAAACATTTTATCGTCTGGTTCGGGGGGATGATGAACTCCGAGTAGTTTTTCCGCAAGACCTTTACGCCGACTTTTTCAAGCCAGCCTATCGTCATATCCACATACGGTTTTTCATTGAGCGATTCCAGAATAAGTGTCGTCTGTTCCCTGCAAAGCGGTGCATGCAAAAGCAGCGACGAGAGGTATTGCGATGTCGTCCCATCCACACTTGCCGTTCCCCCCTCGATGGGGCCTTTCAGGCGGATGGGCAAAAACTCCCCGTGACTACCCTGCAGTTCCACACCCAGTTGTTCAAGGGAGCGGCAGAGCGGCATCATCGGTCTTTTCCTTGTCTGTTCATCGCCCGTAATGGAAACCGCTTCATCGGACAGCGCCGCCATGGAAAGAGCGAATCTTGCTGTCGTTCCGCTATTGCCGACGTCTATAGGATCGTTTATCGGTCTTATCTTGCCGCCTGTGCCGCGCATTTTTAAAGTACCGTTTTCTTCCTCTATTATTGCGCCAAGCGACCGGCAGGCGGCAATGGCCGAATTCGCATCGGCGGATTTAAGCCTGTTGGAAATGTTTGATACTCCATCAGCCAGCGACGCCAGAAATATCGCCCGTATCGAATGCGATTTTGAGGCGGGAACCGCCACTTTTCCTTTTGGCCGCGAGCCGGATGATATTATTTTCATCCGTCGGATTATAGCCCAAATCCCCTGCCTCCCGCGCAAACGCCTAAAATCGTCAAAACAGGATAGCTTCTTGAAAAATCCAGTGTTAATACTCATATTTAATGTTGCAACCTGATTTTTTGTCTGTTAGCATTTCCGCAGGCAAATTAAAAAGGCTGAGAAGTGAAATTGCTAACATACCTTAGAAGGGGGTGCCCTGGTGAGAATGGGAATTAAATTAATATCGGTTCTGATGATATCTGTCTTCGCCCTCGGGTTGGCCTCGTGCGCCACTACCCCGAAAGAGCAGGCCGCAGTGGAAGTTCAGCCTTCCGAAGAGGAGCTGGAACGACAAAGACAGGACGAGTTGGAACGACAAAGAGTGGATGAACTGGAAAAGATGCGCGAACAGGAGATGGCCCTTGCTGAAACAGAAGCCGCTCCGGAAGCCGCTCCCGCGGAAGAGCCGCCGGCTCTCACTACGGAAGGCGGTGAGGTCTCGGTTGATTTAGGGACCGTTTATTTTGATTTTGACAAATACGATCTAAAGCCTGAAGCGCGGGATACGCTTGCCGTCAATGCTGATTGGCTTAAAGCGAATACCGGTATCCAGATACAGATCGAAGGACATTGCGATGAACGCGGTACGGTGGAGTATAACCTCGCGCTGGGAGAACGCCGGGCAAACGCTGTAAAAAATTACCTGGTTTCTCTCGGTGTGGATGAGGCCAGACTATTTACCATAAGCTATGGAGAAGAGATGCCCGCAGATCCGGGCCATAACAGGGAAGCCTGGGCGAAAAACAGGCGCGCGCAGTTTAAGACGGCTACAACTCAATTTTAATTAAGCAAACTTAATAATGGGGATTTCGTTATTTAACGAAATCCCCTTTCTCTTTTTATGAAACTGCCGACATTTAAAGTTTTCTTCCTTTTCATCGCGCTCATCATGTCATCCTGCGCCAGCGCCGGGTCCATGATGGAAGTTGAAAAGCGTATCGACATCGTCGCCGAACAGCAGGACGATCTCGTTTCGGACTTAAAAACCGAGCTTGGAAAGCTTGCAAAACAACTCAAACAACTCGATGAAATCTCCAATAAACAGCAGTCTTTTACCGTAAGCCAACAGCAGACCGCCCTGGTACTGGATCGGGCATTGAAAAACGAGGCGGATATTAAAAACGATCTTGAAAAGCTCTACGCAAAATTTGAAAACGTTATGGGCAAGCAGGAAGAAAAAAAACACTACGCTAGCAAGCTGGCCGGAAACGTGAAATCGCTCGAAAAAAGGATTACCAGGGTGCGGCACACGGTAATGGAGGCCAACCTGGCGCATTCACAAAAACTGGAATCGATGCATGAAGAGCTTAATCGGTCGATTGCGGCCATATATGAAAAGCTGGCCGTTTTAAGCGCTGCCGTACCGGAAGGCAAACCGGCCGAAGAGCTGAAAAAGGAAAAGGCCCCGGAGAAAATAAAGGAAATAGTAAAACCAAAAAAACTCCCCTCCCTTATCAGCGCCGACGAACTTTACAATAAGGCGTATAACAGTTTTCTGGCCGGAAATTACGTCCAATCGGAGGCGGAGTTCGCCGATTATGTCAAACGCTATCCAAATACCGACCTGTCCGACAATTCGCAATACTGGCTCGGAGAAGCGCTGGCAAACCAGGGCAAACTGAAAGAGGCCGCAAGGGCGTTCGCCTTGACGGCTGATAAATATCCGGGCTCCTCAAAAGCTCCTTCCGCGCTATGGAGGGCCGCGCAGCTATGGGAAAAACAGAAAAATAAAAAACTTATGCTTAAAACATTACGAAAAATAAGGGACAATTATCCGTCATCATACGAGTCTTCGCTGGCTCGGGAGAAGCTGGATAGTATCAAGTAAATAAAGGGGAAAAGATTGCTGCAGTTTATCAGAGAAAACGCCTCCAACTGGGTTGTAAAAGTCGGACTCTGGGGGCTTGCCGCCACATTCGTGGGGTCCGTGTTCTTGTTTGGCGCTTTAGGCGGCAATGGAGACAGGCAGACTGCGGCTACTGTCGGTTCCACCGTGATTACAAACGCACAGTTGAACAAACGTTACGACCAGCTTGTGGAAAATATTACACGCGCCGGCGGGAGTGTGCCGGACGACTACCTTACCAGAACCGAAATGAAGAAAGCAGCTCTTAACGAAATGATAATGGAAAACCTTGAGGTGATGGCGGCCAAAGAAGCGGGATTTGACGCCTCGAACGAGGAGGTAAGGGACACTATCGTTACCAACCCGAACTTTCAGATAGCAGGGCAGTTCGATAAGGACCTCTACTTCGGGATAATGAGAAACAACGGACTTTCGCCGCAAGAGTACGAAAATGTAATCCTCCCACACAACATTATGGCAGTAAAAATCACCCGGCTTATAACGGATTCCGTAATGGCGACAAAGGCGGAGATAAAAGACGAATTTCAACTGGTAAACGAAAAAGTTAAGGTCGAGTATATGATTATAGCGCCCGCACTTTATGAGTTTAACGTGAAGATAAATGACGAGGCGGTCTTAAAATATTTTGACAAGCATTCAGACGAATATACTCTACCCGAAACCCGCGAATTCGAATACCTGTCCGTGGATCCAAAAAAACTTGCTGAATCGGTTGACATTACCGACAAGGAAATCAAAGATTACTACGAGAGGCGAAAAGCGGAGTTCACAACAGAAGAGCAGGTACATGCGAGACATATACTTTTTGCACTTGATCCCAATGCTTCAATTGAAAAGAGCGAAGGAAAGAAGAAAAAAGCCGAGGAAGTACTAAAGGAGCTGAATGAAGGCGCCGATTTTGCCGAACTTGCAAAAAAATATTCCGACGGACCAACGGCCGCAAAAGGCGGAGACCTCGGCTTTTTCGGACGCGGCCAGATGGTGCAGGAGTTCGAACGCGAGGTTTTCTCAATGGAGCCGGGCAAGATTTCCGGGCCAGTGCGTACGCAATTTGGGTATCACATCATCAAACTGGAGGAAAAGCGACCCGCCGCTGTTATAGATTTTAAAAGCGTAAAAGAATTCATCAAAGGAAAACTGTTTAAGGAAAAATCAGGAATCATAGCCAAAAAAAGACTCGCGGCCCTGACAGCAGTAAAACCGGGAAAAAAAATCGACTGGAAAGAGCTGGCAAAAACACAAGGGCTCGTTTACGGCACGGATAGCGCTTGGGCGGGGAAAGATACGCCTAACCTACCCGGCTCACTGCATATTGCGGACCGGCTGTTTAAACTCAAAGTCGGCGACAAGGCCGGACCTTTTGAACTACCCGGCGGCATATACTTCGTGCGTCTGCTGAACATTAAGGCTCCCCACAAACCGGAGCTATTGGATGTTCGCACCGTTGTGGAAAAAGATTACAAAACACAGGAAAGCGCTAAAATGGCCGAAGCAACGGCGGCTGAGTTTTTAAAACGTCTCCGTGAAGGGGCAAAACTTTCGGACCTGTCAAAAGAGACGGGACTTAACGTGAAAATATCAGATTGGGTAAAAAGAGACGGCACTATTAAGGGTGAATCTTCAAGCGATGCGATAATAAATCGCGCGTTCGAGATGAAGCCCGGAGAGCAGTATCTCCTTAATTCGGGTGGAAAGATTTACATCATGAACCTTGTTGACAGGAAAAAGCCTTCCGAAGACGAGCTTGCCGATCAGCGCGTAGAGTTGGCGAAGAAAGTCACCGAGAAAAAAAGGAACAGGGTAATACGTCAGTGGCGAAACAGCCTGCGCAAAAAAGCGATGGAAAGCGGAACCCTGGAAATAGACATGGAGTATCTATAACCTTCCGAAGCTATCGGCCGCAAACGCGCCCGCTAATCGTTTAGTCGAATGTGGAAAATTACAGGCTGTATCTGCAGCACACAAATAAGGTAAAATGAGATGCCGGGTCTTACGCGACTCGATCCCGTGAACCCCGTCAGGTCCGGAAGGAAGCAGCGGTAAACGGTGTGTCGGGGGTGCTGTAAGGTCGCCCGGCATTTTTCTTAACTGGGCAACAACCCGGCTTATTATTTGGGGGAATCGACTGGGAGCGTATCCCGCTTTTACGGATATGGAAAAAACGACGGAATCAACCGGCCACTATCAGGTTCTCGCCAGAAAATGGCGGCCGTCCCACTTTAGCGAGGTTGTTGGCCAGCGCCATATCGTCCAGTCGCTCCAAAATGCAATCACAATGAACCGCGTCGCGGGCGCATATCTCTTTTCCGGGATGCGCGGAGTGGGAAAAACATCGATGGCGCGCATACTGGCTCTATCCGCAAACTGCGAAAACGGCCCGACCGTAACCCCCTGCCTGACATGCGTGAACTGCCGCGAGATTATAAACGGGTCGTCGGTGGACGTACTGGAGATCGACGCGGCGTCTAACACTGGAGTTGACGACGTGCGCGAACTGCGCGACCATCTCAGTTACGCGCCCGCAAAATGCAGAAAAAAGATATACATCATAGACGAGGTGCATATGCTGTCGAAATCGGCGTTCAACGCATTCCTTAAGTCGCTGGAAGAGCCGCCGCCGAACACGATATTCATACTTGCCACGACGGAACAGAACAAGGTGCCGGACACAATACTCAGCCGCTGCCAATGCTTTGAGTTCCGCGCCCTATCCGAGGAGCAGATATCCAAAAAACTCGCCGCGATTGCCGAAAGTGAAAAGATGGATATCGCGCCGGGGGCCATTAGGATGATCGCGAGACGGGCGGAAGGAAGCATGCGCGACGCACAGTCGCTTATGGACCAGGCGGTGGCGTACGCGGGGGAGACGGTTGACGAAGAGAAACTTGGTATTGTACTGGGCCTGGTTTCGCGCGAAAAAGTGTGGCAGCTGCTAGAAGCGTTGATAGAAAGAGAGACCGGCGGCGCCCTTAACGGACTCCACGATCTCTATTATGCCGGTTACGACGTTACGGTTCTGGTGCGCGAGCTGTCGGAATCGGTAAGGACGCTTTTGATAACGAAGGTCTCGTCCGATCCCGAAAAAGTTCTCAACGAAACCGCGGAGTCGATTGCAAAGGCCTCTAAAATAGTCGAAAACGTCTCCGCGGGCAGACTTCAGCTGTTTTTCGACATACTGCTTAGAACAGAACAGCAATGCAAGTTCGCATCAAATGCCCTTTCCGTGCTTGAAGTGGCTGTCATAAAGATGATCCGTCTGGACGATGTTGTTCAGGTGGACGAGATTCTCGGCAGACTTAAAACGTTTCCATCGGCCGCATCCGGTGAACAGCCATCGGCCCTCCCCATCGCGCGTGAAGAAGCTCCACCTTACAACGCCGGGCGGGCGGACGAGGGAACGGTTAAATCGGACTCGGCGTGGAGCAGGGTTAAAAGCAATATCCCGGATAAGCGGGCCTTCTTAAAGGAAGCCCTGGAAAAGGTAGATTTAATTTTGGACGGCGATAAAGCCATCCTCCTGTACCCTCCAGCAATTGAAAACTTTATCAGGGATCAAATCAATAAAAATAACGAGCTTATAAAGAGTTCTATTGAGAAAGAGCTTGATAAAGCGCTTAAACTCGAGCTTCGGCCGGTTGCCGTGGCGGAAGACGAAGTAAGTGAAAAAAAAAAGAAGAATGAGGAAGATAACGGCAGGGAAAAACTTAATAACCCCATTGTCCAAAAGGCGGCGGAAATGTTCGAGGGCCGCCCATCAATTGAAAACGAAAACGGTTAACTTTTTGTGAAAAAAAATGAAATAGTGAAAGCTTTCAAAATTGCGCGAGGTAAGGCGGACAGCGTACCGAAAGAAGAGACAAACACACCGCTTGGCGATACAGGGCTTTTTTAAAATATGGAGTCCTCCGAAACTGTAAAAAAACTCAACGCGGAGTTTCAAAAACTTCCCGGAATAGGAAGGAAAACCGCCGAGAGACTGGTTTACTCGCTTCTTAAATCAAAAAACCAGTTGGCCGTATCGCTTTCCAAAGCGTTGAGTGATCTCGTTGAAAAAGTGATATTATGCAGCGTGTGCGGGGGGATTACCGAAAAGGATCCATGTGCCATATGCACATCGGCAAAGCGCGCCAAATCAACGTTATGCGTTGTCGAACAGCCACTTGATATTGCTTTGCTTGAACGCACGGGCAGTTACAATGGCCTCTATCATGTCCTGATGGGAACCCTTTCCCCCATAGACGGTATCGGCCCGGAATCGCTGCGTATTGAAGAACTAAAGGAAAGGATTAATAAAGACGGGATTAAGGAAATAATAGTCGCCACCAACCCCACTACGGATGGTGAAGCAACCGCGCTTTACATCGCAAAAACCATGCGCCCCCTGGGCGTTACGGTATCCAGAATAGCCAGGGGAGTGCCGGTAGGAAGCGACCTGGAATACGTTGACGAAATTACACTTATTAAAGCACTTGAAGGAAGGCGCGAAATATAAGAGACTAATAGGCTTTCCGGACATTGATATTTAAAGAGGAGAACTCGATGCAAAAACTGCCTGTAGTAAATAAACAGGGCTTTTATGAAATCCGCATGGCTAGCATCGGCGGTTTCGGCGCAAACCTGGCCGGTAAGATAATGGGTGAAGCGGGTATCCTGAAAATGGGATACAACGGCTCCAACTTCTCCAGCTACGGCTCGGAGAAAAAGGGCTCCCCCGTTGCCGCCTTCGTAAGATTTTGCGATCCTTCGCAGCAGGTCAGGGTTAACGCGCCTGTTACCGATCCGCATCTTTTGATAATCTTCCTGGAATCGATAGCAAAAAACCCGGGCATGCTTACCGGCGTTACCGAACAGACGACGGTTATCCTGAACACGGCGATGGAGCCGGACGAGGCAAGAGATTACCTCGGCATGGCGGCGGGCACGCTCGTTGTCGTGGACGCTATGAAGATTGCCGTTGAAGAAAAAACGAGGGTAAACACGGCCCTTTTGGGAACGGCTGCCGCTGTGTCGGGTTTTATTTCTCAAGATGCGGTAAAGGAAGCGATAAAAGACGCGCTCGGAAAGAAATACGCTGTGCTAATCCCCGGAAATATTAAAACGTTCGAAAGGGGAGCTACCGAATTCAGGAAAAAGAAGTTCGACTTCGACGAAAAATTCCCGCTCCAATCATTCAACAGGCATGGCCAGAAGCTGGGGTACCTGAACCAGCCGATGGGCGGAGTTATTCTCGCTGCAGGCACATCGATGTACAAGGATCTCACAGCAAGCCGGATGGGATACATTCCGGTACTCAACCTGGATAAATGCACAAGCTGCGGTGAATGCGACATTACCTGCCCGGACTACTGCTTTGAATGGGCGGAAGAGACGACTAAAAAAGGAAGGCTGGAGCAGGTACTTAAAAAAATTCACTACCAGTATTGCAAAGGCTGTCTGCGATGTGTGCGAATCTGTAAATTTGACGCCCTCACGGAACATGTCGAATACGAGGTAAATAAAAACGTAATTGAAAAAGGTTACGTTGATGACTTAAAGGAGATTCAGCAATGAGCGACGTAAACTCCAGCACTACAGGTACAAAAGATAAAACCTCTGCGGCCGAACAGGTAGTCGGCTTCCTGAGCGGAAACGAAATGTCTTCGCTCGCGGCGGCACAGATAAATTTCCACGTCATGGGCTACTACCCCATAACTCCATCAACGGAGGTGGCGGAATATCTCGATGAAATGAAAGCACAGGGAAAACACGATGTTGTGTTGGTGCCTGGCGATGGCGAACACGGCGCGGCAGGCATCTGCTTTGGAGCCGGTACAGCCGGCGGCAGGGTGTTCAACGCTACTTCCGCGAACGGCCTTCTTTACTCGCTGGAACAGCTCCCCGTACAGTCCGGCACAAGGATACCAATGGTTTTGAACCTGGTTACAAGATCGGTATCCGGTCCGCTTGATATCCGCGGCGACCACACCGATCTGGCATCGGCCCTCAACATCGGCTGGCTAATCTTCTGCGCAAAGGACCCGCAGTCGACATACGATATGATTGCCGTTGCCACAAAGGTAGGCGAACATGCCGATGTCAGGCTGCCTGTCATTGTGGCGGACGACGGTTTTTTTACAAGCCACCAAAAACGTAAAGTACTACACTTCAAGGACGACAAGGTTTTACAGGATTTTGTCGGACCCTTTAAACCGACCGTATCCTCGGTGGATCCGGCAAATCCCGTGACCATAGGTCCGTACATGAACGATCCGGACCTCATAAACAACAAAAAACAGCTTTCTCTCGCAATGAAGGCGTCCGAACAGGTCATCCGGGAGGTCTTTGACGAATACGAAAAACTGTCGGGCCGTAAGTACCAGCCTCTCGAGGCTTACAGGGTTGAAGACGCCGACGCTGCCATAATGATACTCAATTCGGCGGTGGACACTGCCATGGAGGTGGTCGACCGGCTGCGTGACGAAGGCAAGAAGGTCGGTGTTATCTTTCCGACCGTTTTACGCCCTTTCCCCGCCGAGGAACTGCGCAAGGCCTGCAAAAACCTGAAAAGCCTTCTGGTGGCCGACCGCGCCGACGTATTCGGAGCAAACGGAGGCCCCCTATCGCTGGATGCAAAAGCGGCGCTAAAAGACGATCCGGACAACAGGACGATCGTTTTTAGCAGAATATACGGAATTGGCGGCAAAGATTTCTACGATCTCGATGCGATAGATTTGTTCGACCTGGCGCTTGAAGCGGCCGATAAGGGTAAGGCGGAAGTTCCGTACGACTATATTGGCGCGGAGCCGGGCGACGTAAGCTACTCCATGCCGACGAAGAACCCGCCGATTCTAAAAGAGGCAAGCACACCTTCCGAAATCAAGGTTGCAAAAGACGACAAGACCGGCAAACTGATCGTGAAAGGCGTAAAACAGAGAAACCTCACCAAAATGCCGCAACGCATCGCGCCGGGACACGGCGCCTGTCCGGGATGCGGGATATTTCCGAATATCGGCACCTTCCTTAAAGGCATCGAAGGGCACGTGGTGATGCTTTGGCACACAGGGTGCGGGATGGTGGTTACAACCGGTTACCCGACTACGGCCTTCAACGTAACCTATATCCATAACCTCTTCCAGAACGGCGCCGCCACTCTATCGGGTGTTGTGGAGATGTTCCACGAAAGAAAAAGGCGCGGCGAGATACCGGACGATGAAGAGATAACGTTTATAATGGTTACCGGCGACGGCGGCTTGGACATAGGCCTGGGACCTGCGCTGGGAACTGCGTTCCGCAACCATAAATTGATAATCCTCGAATACGATAATCAGGGTTACATGAACACCGGCCATCAGCTTTCTTTTACCACTCCGCTCGGCCACGCGACGTCCACTTCAAACGTCGGCCCTTACGAAAAGGGAAAAAAATTCCACCACAAGGATTCCGCTCAACTGTTCGCGGCGTGTCATATACCGTACGTTTTTACCGGTACGGACGCGCATTACAAGGACCTGATTACAAAAGCCGCAAAAGCCCAGTGGTACGCCAGAAACGAAGGGATGGCATTCGGCAAGCTGTTCTCGGTATGTCCGCTAAACTGGAGGCACGCGGACGACATGGGTGATACGATTTCGGAACTCGTTGTGAACTGCAACTTCTTCCCGCTGTACGAAGTGGAACATGGAATAACGACACTCAATTACGATCCTGAAGCCAAAGGTAAAAAGGTTGACGTAGTCGAATGGCTCAAAACAATGGGTAAGACAAAGCACCTGTTGAAACCGGAAAACAAGCCTATTGTGGACAGGTTCAGACAGGAAGTGGATAGAAGGTTCAATCGAATAAAGGCAATGTCCGAAAATCCACTGCTTTAAAAGGTAATCCACGAAGAGGAGCGGTTGAAAATAAAGGGTTCTGAGAACGGCAGACTATCAGCAATATTTCCATTAATTTCCTTTATCGCCGCGGCTCATCTCTTTGTTCTTTCTTTACCGGATAGCGTTGCGGCGGAAGATGTGGAGAATGTCTGCGTCGACTGCCACATTGAACTCGACGACTATCTGAAACAGGTCGTGATTGATTGGCGGGATTCCATCCATGTAAAGGCAGGGGTGTTTTGCCACGACTGCCATGGCGGAAACCCGTCCGATTCCGATGTTGCCATGGATGAAGAGGAAGGCTTCAAAGGGAAGCCGGAACCCGCTGAAACGCCGTCAATCTGCGCCAGATGTCACTCCGATCCGGGCAGGATGAGGGCCGGCAACCTGCCGTTCGACCAGTTCCAAAAGTACAAAAGCTCCGTACATGGTATCAAGCTGTTAAAAGAAAATGACAACGAAGCGCCGAACTGCCAGAACTGTCACGGAAGCCACAAAATCCTCCGTGTTTCCGATCCTAAATCACCGGCTAACAGAAGCAACATTGTGAAAACATGCGGCGGATGCCATTCAAACTCCGAGATCATGAAAAAACGCAAACTTCCTTTTAATCAATATGAGCTGTATAAAAAAAGCGTCCATGGAAAACCTTATTTTGAAACGGGGGACCTGGGGGTCCCCACCTGTATAGACTGTCACGGCAATCACGGCATAAAAAAGCCCGACTCCCTGGCCGTCAGGCTAGTCTGTGTAAAATGCCATATTGATCAGGAAGAATACTACAAAAAAAGCGCTCACTGGGCTGTCGCAAAACTTACTGGCAAGCCGGTTTGCGAGCACTGTCATTCAAACCACAGTATAAGTCCGCCCTCGCTGGAAATGTTTGCCGGAACCGGCCGTCTGGATTGCGGCGGGTGTCATGACGCGGGATCAATGCCGATGGAAACAGCCGCCGAGATAGCAGCCTTGCTCAAAGAAACTGGCGGCGCCATGGAAGCGGCAAAAGAACGCCTTGAAACCTTATCCGAATGGAGCGGCAGCGGGTTCGAAACCTCCCACCTCACACGCAAGGTCAACAAAGCGGAGAAGTCCCTTAATAAAATGGCTTTCATACAACATTCACTGAACGTGGATATGTTAAAAAAGGAGGCCGTCAAGGTCGACGGCCTGTCCAATGAGGTTTCAGCCGAAGTAGAAAGGATGC
>JBHHVT010000037.1:0-13762 GCA_046754425.1 Nitrospinota bacterium
CTTCAATTCCCCTCCTTGAAAAGGAGGGGACATTTCATGAATAATCCGGGCTAATCCGTTCCGGCTCGTGACAGGCTACGCAGATTTCGTTCAGCGCTTTCTTTAAAGAGACAAAATCCACCGGTTTTTTCTCCTCGATATTCGCCTGCACAAGCTCGTTTAGTTTCTCCACTTCACGTACTCGCATTAGAAAACCTTTTCTGTTCATGACAGATCCGGAAACGCCTTCATCGGGTAAAACGTTCTCTAAAAGTGAAAGGTAGAAATTTGCCACATTGAGATAGTCTTTGCTTCCTTGTGTCTCATCACTTTCAAAATATATTTGGGCAAGCTCGAAATTATCGGATAGCCTGTGCATGTACCCGGCGAAAAGGGGCCTGGGAGCAGGCGATCGGAAAAGGTACTTGAGTTTTGTTTCAGTGTGGCACCCTACGCAGATATTGAAAGTATTTCTATAAAGGTCTTTGGCCTTTTTGGTTTTTTCTTTGCTGGAGGCCTTTCTTAGCAGTCCGCTCGACTAATTATCACTTGATACCTGTCCGGGAAGGTATTTCTCCCAGGCGTTAGTGAAACTTTCCGGCACCGTGTCCGGCTGCGTCATCAGGGTCATGAACTTGGGAACGTGCGGTTTGTTACGAAGCCGCAGGCCGGACTTCTCAAGCGTCCGATCGCTCTTTTTGGAATTACATCTTTTACAAGCGGCGACCACGTTAAGCCAGTTCGAGGAGCCGCCCACCGAACGGGGGATTATATGGTCGATTGTAAGCTCTACATTATCCGCGCCGCAATATTGGCACGTCTTGCGGTCCCTGCGCAGGACGTTTTTCTTGCTGAAGGGTACGGTGCCCCATCTTGGAATCTTTATGAACCTGTTGAGACGTATCACGGTGGGGCAGGGGAACTGAGTTGTGAAGGTGTGTATCATTATGCCGTCGCACTCGATCTGCTCTGCCCGGCCCGTGATAACCATCACAATCGCACGTCTTGCCGCCGTAAAATGCAAAGGCGCAAAACTGTTGTTCAGTACAAGAACCTTTAAGCTGTTCAACATATTTAATCTCAAACAATAATGTCCGAATTCTAGTTGGATATGAGCAGGGTTGTCAATCAGACCGGGCCGTGATTAACAATTTAAGACGCTGTTTTGTCCCGTACATGAACAAAGAGCAATCTTTCTTGTTATCCAGTTGTGTAAGATATCTGTTATTCGTGTTTAGAATCCATCTGATTGTAGTTTCGCATTTACGCGAATTTAATTTGCAATAATGCAAAAAAGTGCTGGATTCCCGAAATGAATAAAAATATGGTCTCTCGCTATATATTCAAACTAAATAATCTGAAAATATATTTAAGGTATTGAAAATATATTCGTAATAATTATATATAGTAGATTGAGACATTATGTTCGCGTGGCCTATTTGTGTTGGGCAGAAATGATTATTTATAGGCATCATGATTGCATTATTAAACCTTTTACGCCGTTAACGCCGCGTATTGGGGGATTAATAAAACGGGGCCGTACCATAAAAAATGTTGCTGTCCTTATAAGAATCTTTTGGGATGTGTTTGTGAGAATTTAGTCTTATGCTGAGCTTAACTGATACGGGGGCAAAACAAAGGGGTCTTAATGTTACGAAGGGTTTTAAAACTTTTTAAGTCATATTAACTTTTAGGGGAGGGGTATTCCATGCCTAGTTTCGTCATCTCCGAAAAATGCGACGGATGCAAGGGACAGGACAAGACAGCCTGCCAGTACATCTGTCCGCACGACCTAATGAAGCTCGATACGGAAAAAATGAAGGCGTTGAATCAGGAGCCGGAGCAATGCTGGGAATGTTACAACTGTGTAAAGATATGCCCTCAGCAGGCTATTGAGGTGCGGGGTTATGCCGACTTCATGCCGCTTGGCGCCGCCGTCATTCCGCTTCGAGGAAGCGACTCGATAATGTGGACGGTCAAGTTCAGGAACGGAGCCATAAAGCGGTTCAAGTTCCCGATAAGGACAAAACCGGAAGGTTCCGTTGACCCATATGCCGGTACCGGCGAGGCGGATATCGCGAATATAAAGAAAATCGGATTCTTCACGCACCAGTCATCTGGCGCTCAATTGCCGACGCCATAGGTTAGGGGGAAGGGAAAATGACTGAATTTAAACATATGGAAAAACCGGAAATCGTAGAACACGAAACGGATATTTTGTTAATTGGCGGCGGCATGGCGGCATGCGGAGCGGCTTACGAGGCGGCGCGATGGGCCAAGGGACAAAATATCAGGATAACGATGGTTGACAAAGCCGCGACCGACAGGAGCGGCGCGGTGGCGATGGGTCTCTCCGCCATCAATACATACCTGGGCGATAACTCGCCGGATGATTACGTGCGGATGGTGCGAACGGACCTT
Source organism: Nitrospinota bacterium (assembly GCA_046754425.1). GTDB lineage: Bacteria > Nitrospinota_A > UBA7883 > JACRGQ01 > JACRGQ01 > JBHHVT01. Next base: position 2,401 of record JBHHVT010000037.1, read on the forward strand.
ATGGGCATAATCCGCGAGGATCTCGTTTACGACCTCGGCAGGCACGTCGATGACAGTGTCCATCTATTCGAGGATTGGGGTCTCCCGATTTGGAAAACAGACGATGAAGGAAAAACTCACGACGGTTCCTACAAGGGAAAACCGCTGAGAGACGGCGGCAAGCCTGTCCGGTCGGGCAGGTGGCAGGCCATGATAAACGGTGAATCTTACAAGGTCATTGTAGGAGATGCCGCAAAGGCGGCGCTGGAGGAAAACAGAAAAGAGACCGGCGTGGAGCAAAACCTCTTCGAGCGTGTTTTCGTAGTGAGGATGCTGCACCACCACGATGAGGAGAACAGGGTTGCGGGCGCTGTCGGTTTCAGCGTCAGGGAAAACAAGGTTTATATATTCCGCGCTAACGCTGTAATGCTGGCGACGGGCGGATGCGTCAATATTTTCAAGACAAGGTCCACCGGCGAAGGACAGGGCCGCGCATGGTTCCCGGTATGGAACGCCGGCTCAAACTACGCGATGGGCGTGGAAGCCGGCGCCGAACTTACAATGATGGAAAACCGGTTCGTCCCCGCAAGGTTCAAGGACGGGTACGGCCCGGTCGGCGCGTGGTTCCTGCTCTTTAAGGCGAAGGCGACCAACGCATACGGTGAAGACTACTGCGTCACCAACCTTGAAGAGTCGAAGAAACTCTACGGCAAGTACACCGAAAAGCTCGGCACCTGTATGCGTAACCACATGATGCTTATGGACATGAGGGCGGGCAAGGGACCGATCATGATGCAGACGCACACCGCCATGCAGGAGATGGCCAAAACGATGACGCCCAAGGAGGTAAAACACCTGGAGGCGGAAGCGTGGGAAGATTTCCTGGACATGACAATTGCACAAGCAGGCTTATGGGCTGCAAACGACATCGAGCCGGACAAAAAACCGTCCGAACTTATGCCGTCCGAACCCTACCTTCTCGGCTCCCACGCGGGTTGTGCCGGAATGTGGGTTAGCGGACCCGGAGACTTCGGCCCCAAAGAGTGGTTCTGGGGTTACAACAGGATGACGACCGTCAACGGCCTCTTTACAGCCGGTGACGGGGTCGGCGCATCAGGCCATAAGTTCTCGTCCGGTTCGCACGCGGAAGGAAGAATGGCGGGACAAAGCATGGTTTCATGGGTGTTGGACCACAAGGACTATAAACCAGCCTCGCTTGAATCGTCTGAAGAGCTTGCATTCGAGATTTTCAAGCCGATGGAAACATATGCGGAGCACTCGGGTTACAGTACAGCTCCGGACATTAATCCGAATTACATTAAACCAAATATGTTCCAGATGCGGTTGCAAAAGATAATGGACGAATACGTCGCGGGCGTTTCGACCTCATACACAACCAGTAAAACCCTGCTGGTAGAGGGCTTGAAATATCTTGAAATGCTAAAGGAGGACAGCGAAAAACTTGCGGCCGCGGATCTTCACGAATTGCTGAGGGCGTGGGAAAACTACCACAGGCTTGTAGCGGCGGAATCGCACGCCAGGCATATCTACTTCCGCGAAGAGACGCGGTACCCCGGATATTATTATCGCGGAGACCATCTGGCTCTCGATGATGACAACTGGAAGTGCTTTGTTAATTCAACGTTCGACCGTAAAACCGGCAAGTGGGACGTTTTTAAAAAGGATTACGTGCAGATAATTCCGGACTAGTAATAGTAAGGGGCGGCGGATAGAAGCCGCTCCTTTTTCCTATTCATGGATTGCATTTCGATTGGGGTGTTCGTGGTGGAATCAGGTGATTCACGGCCTATTCTTGTAATAGGCGGCGGAATAAGCGGCATAACGGTAGCCGTCGAAGCGGCGGAGACCGGTTCTGACGTCGTAATTGTAGAAAAAGAGCCCTTTCTGGGCGGCCGCGTCTACAGGATGAACCAGTATTTCCCCAAACTCTGTTCGCCTCTTTGCGGCATGGAGATAAATTTCCGCCGCATAAGGGAAAACCCGAAAATACGCGTAATAACCGGCGCGGAGCTGGAATCGGTTTCCGGTTCCAACGGCGACTTCGACGTCAGGATTGCGGTTAAACCGGCTTACATTAACGAAAACTGTACCACGTGCGACAAATGCAGTGCCGTCTGCCCGGAAGAGAGGATTGACGAATTCAATTACGGGATGGGCAAGACCAAGGCTGTCTACCTCCCTCACCCCATGGCTTACCCGCCCAGGTACACAATAGATACTCGCGTATGCAAGGGCGAAGAGTGCGACAAGTGCGTCGAGGCATGCGAGTACGACGCGATAAACCTCGGCAATAAAGGAGAGGCGCTGGAGCTGAAGGTGCGCTCAGTGGTTTACGCAACCGGGTGGAAACCGTACGACGCGGCAAAGATCGATAACCTCGGTTTCGGCAGGGTGGATAACGTAATCAATAACGTGATGATGGAACGAATCGCCTCGCCCGACGGGCCGACCGGCGGGAAGATAGTACGCCCCTCGGACGGCAGGGAGGTAAAAGAGATTGCCTTTGTGCAGTGCGCGGGATCGAGGGACGAAAACCATCTGCCTTACTGTTCCGCCATCTGTTGCATGGCTTCCCTTAAACAGGCCACCTATGTCCGAACCGCGTACCCCGATTCGAAAGTTACTATTTTTTATATAGACATCCGCACGCCGGGCAAGTACGAAACCTTTTACGCGAAAATCGCCGCGGATGAAAACGTGCGGCTTGTGAAGGGCAAGGTGGCGAAAATAGAACAGGACAGCGAAAGTGGCGGCGTAATCGTAACGGCTGAGGATGTTCTTGGCGGACAGAAGATTGAACACAAAGCCGACATGGTTGTTCTGGCTGCCGGCATGGTGCCGACGGCGGCCGACAACGGGTTAAAGAGTTTGGCCGCTACCGATGAGGACGGTTTTATTCCGACGCCCATGCAGGCTGGCGGAGTGTACGCGGCCGGCGTGGCGAAACAGCCGACCGACGTGACGACCTCCCTGAAGGATGCCACCGGCGTCGCGCTCAGGGCAATACGGGGGATAAGGCAGTGACGGCGCCCGCCGATAGAAAAATCCAGACATACATCTGCACCGGGTGCGACATCGGGCAGTCAATCGATGTCGAAAAGTTGTCAAAACTTCCCGTGGATGAATTCCAACACGAAACTCCAAAGACACATAAATTTCTCTGTTCGGCGGAAGGCATTGACTTTATCAAGAAGGATATAAAGGCAGGCGTGGACTGCGCTTTGGTGGCGGCATGTTCACCGCGTCTGCTTGAGGAGAGTTTCAACTTTCCACCAGCGATAGTCGTGCGGGTGGATCTGCGCGAATCGGTCGCGTGGATATCCGAACCGAAAACAGAAAATACGCAGATGATGGCCGAGGATTATCTGCGCATGGGAATCGTGAAGGCCCAACAGGTAGAGAAGCCGGAACCTTATAAAGAAACGCTCAGCAGGGAACTGCTTGTTGTGGGAGGCGGTACGACCGGGCTTACCGCCGCGCTGGAAGCCGCCGATGCCGGCAGCAATGTCGTTCTGGTAGAAAAATCCGGCGAACTCGGCGGCTTTGCGCTAAAACTAAAAAAACGTTTCCCACTTGGCCGTGACTTCGATGAACTGCGGGAGACCGGAATAAAGGAAAAAATAGAAGCCGTAAATTACAACGATAAGATTACAATTCACACTTCCGCCGTGATTGATTCAATCTCCGGACAGCCCGGCATGTTCGACGTTACGCTGAAAAATAACGGCGTGGAAGAAAAATTCCGCGTGGGCGCAATCGTGCAGGCGACCGGTTTCAAACCGTACGATGCAAATAAACTGGGGCATCTCGGTTATGGAAAAGTGAAAAACGTCGTGACGAGCGTCGAGTTCGAGGAGATGGCCGCAAACGGAAAGATTAAACGCCCATCCGACTCAGGAGAAGCCAAAAGCGTCGCCTTTATACAGTGCGCCGGGTCGAGGGACGAAAAACATTTGCCGTACTGTTCGTCAGTCTGCTGTATGACGACGCTCAAACAGGCGTCGTACCTGCGCGAAATGGGCGGCGACAGAAAAGTTTTCGTTTTCTACAAGGATATAAGAACTCCGGGCAAATACGAATTCTACTATAAAAAAGTTCAGGATGACGACGGCGTCTTTTTCACGAAAGCCGAAGTCCTCTCCATTGAGGATGGCGGGGACGGCAGCGTTACAGTTACGGCCAGGGATACGCTTCTTGGCGGCGAAGAGATGAAAGTCCGCGTGGACATGGTAGTCCTCGCCACGGGAATGGAGACTGCCGCGTCCAACGGAGGCGCGTTGAACCTTACATACAGGCAGGGCCCCGAACTGCCGGAACTTACAAACGGATTCCCGGATTCGCATTTCATCTGTTTCCCATACGAAACGAGGCGCACCGGTATCTATGCGGCAGGCTCGGTGCGTCATCCGATGGACATGGAATTTTCTGAAATCGATGCGCGGGGCGCCGTTATGAAAGCGATACAGTGTCTGGAACTTTCCGCGCAGGGCAAGTCGGTACATCCGAGGTCCGGCGATACGAGTTACCCGGAAATTGCATTGGAGCGATGTACGCAGTGCAAACGATGCACGGAGGAGTGCCCGTTCGGCATGTACGACGAGGATGAAAAATTCAATCCTCTGCCGAACCCGCTTCGATGCCGCCGTTGCGGCACATGCATGGGAGCTTGTCCGCAAAGGATAATATCGTTCAAGGACTACAATGTCGACATCATCTCTTCCCAGATAAAAGCGATAAGCATGCCGCCCGAAGAAGATGAAAAACCGAGGGTTCTTCTCCTGGTATGCGAAAACGACACACAGCCCGCATTCGACATGGCGGGTCTTAGCCGTCTGAAACTCAGCCCTTTTATACGCGTTATAAGCCTTAGATGCACCGGATCGATGAGCATGGTTTTTTTAAACGACGCGTTCGCCGCAGGCATAGACGGCGTCATCGTCATGGGCTGCAAGTTCGGAGACGACTACCAGTGTCACAACGCCACCGGCAGTGAGCTTGCCAACGAAAGGCTGGGAAAGCTGGAAGAGACGCTTGGGCGGATGATGATTGAGCCGGAGCGCGTTCAGTTTACGCCGGTAGCGATAAGCGATTATACAAAACTGCCGGGCATTATAGACGAGTTTATGGAACTGATAGATACGATGGGGCCGAATCCCTTTAAGGAATTCGCGGACTTTGGTTAGCGTGGAGAAGCGTTTTGTCTGAGCAAGGATTTATAGAACCTGATCTCGATTTTATAACCTCTTTAAAGGAGGCGGGCGGAGATTCGCTGAAAAAATGCTATCAGTGCGCCACCTGCACGGTTGTCTGCAACGTCACGCCTCAGGACAAACCGTTCCCGCGCAAAGAGATGATATGGGCGCAGTGGGGTCTTAAGGATAAGCTGATGTACAATCCGGACATATGGCTGTGCCATCAGTGCGGCGACTGCTCCACCTATTGTCCGCGCGGCGCTAAACCGATGGACGTCATGTCCGCTGTCAGAAACATGAGCTTCAGGGAATTTGCCGTGCCGTCGTTTTTGGGCGGATGGCTTGCAAATCCAGGCTGCCTGCTTCCGCTGTTTACTATACCGATTGCGATTTTGTTTCTGGCGCTGATGGCATGGCACTCCGGTATATCCATCCCTACGGGCGAAATCGAGTACGCTAAATTTTTCCCGATTAAACTTATAGATACCATCTTTATACCAGTGGCGCTTTTTGTAACGGTTACGTCACTGCTGAGTATTCGTAATTTCTGGATGGGGCTGAAAAAACACAACAACGTCGAAGGCGGGCTTAACATAGTCGGCGGGATAATTGGCGCGGTTACGGACATTCTGACGCACAAAAGGTTCCGGGAATGCGACACGAACGCTTCCCGCTACACGTCGCACCTTCTTACATTTTTCGGCTTCCTTGCTCTTTTCGCGACTACCAACCTGGTGATGGTTCTTCTCTACGGCCTCGGCATACACACGCCTCTGCCGCTCGATAACCCGGTGAAACTTCTGGGTAACGCTGGAGCTATCGCCGCGTTTATAGGAGTCACCATAATCGTAATTAACCGGCTGACCAACGAGGAGAAAACCGGGAAGTCATCCTATTACGACTGGACGTTCATACTGGTTCTTTATCTCACAGTAATTACCGGGATACTTTCGGAACTCACCCGTCTTGCCGAGATGCCCGGCGCGGCGTATCCTGTATACTTCGTGCACCTTGTTTTCGTATTCTTCCTGATTGCGTATCTTCCGTTTTCAAAATTCGCGCATATGATTTACAGGGCGACGGCAATGGTATTCGCAAACGCCATCGACCGTAAAAAAAATGAATCTGCTCCAACATTATAAGGAGGTTATATAAATGTCCGGTCTGGTTAATCCACACGGCGGTAAAAAACTGAAACCCTTGCTTCTCAAAGGCGAGAAACTCGCGAAGGCGAAAAAGAGAGCGAAAAAACTGAAACATGTAATGATTACCTCACGTGAAGTGGGCGACCTCATCATGATGGGTATCGGCGCTTTCACGCCGATTGAAGGTTTCATGACAAAGGCGGACTGGAAGTCCGTATGCCTAAAAATGAAGATGAAAAACGGCGTTTTCTGGCCGATACCGATAACGATGTCGGTTTCCGAGGAGGATGCCAAAGAAATAAAAAAAGGACAGGAAGTCGCGTTGGTTTCCGAAGAAACAAAAGAACTGATGGGGACCATAAAGGTTACGGACAAGTACGATCCGGATGAGAGTTTTGAGTGTCTTCATGTATTTCAAACAACACACGTAGACCACCCCGGCGTGAAAGCGGTGATGGAACAAAAACCGATAAATCTTGGCGGTCCGGTTAAGGTATTCAGCGAAAGCTATTTCCCGAAAGAGTTCAAGGGGCTATACATGAGGCCGGACGAAACGCGAAAGATGTTTGAAAAAAGGGGATGGTCAACCGTCGCCGCGCTGCAGCTGCGCAACCCGATGCACCGCTCGCACGAATACCTGGCGAAACTAGCGATTGAAGTTACGGACGGACTTTTTATACACCAGCTTGTGGGAAAACTAAAGCCTGGCGACATACCTGCGGATGTTCGCGTAGAGGCCATCAACGTTTTAACGGAAAAGTATTTCGTGGACGGTACGGTCATCATGGGCGGCTATCCGCTCGATATGCGTTATGCCGGACCGCGTGAAGCTCTTCTGCATGCCCTTTTCCGCCAGAATTTCGGCTGTTCGCATTTGATAGTAGGAAGGGACCATGCTGGCGTTGGTGAGTACTACGGCCCGTTCGATGCGCATCACATTTTTGATGAAATACCGAAGGATGCTCTGGAAATCCAGCCGCTGAAAATAGACTGGACCTTCTACTGCGAAAAGTGCCGCCAGATGGCATCCATGAAGACCTGTCCGCACGGCAAGGAAGACAGGATACTGCTAAGCGGAACCATGCTTCGAAAGATGCTGTCCGAAGGCGATGCGGTGTCGGAAGAGTTCAGCCGTCCTGAAGTATTGGAAATTCTGCGCAAGTATTACGCGGAACTGGAAGAGAAGGTGGAGATAAAACTCCACAAATACGCGGAAGGTGAAAAGTAGCCCGTTGCATGGGCACGCGCTTGGCAGCCGTTGCCTGATAATTGTTTGCAACTACGCGCAAGCGGCGGCGTAAGAGCGCTTATCCTTCCTGTATAATCAGGCAATCATGCTCAGCTCCGTAAAGTTCGTAACCGGCAATCCGAATAAACTGCGCGAGGCGCGCGAAATCCTCGGCATCGATATCCAACAGGCGAACCCGGGCGGACTGGAGGAACTACAGACAATCTACGTTGAAGAGCTTATACGCCACAAGGCGGAGGAGGCGTATAAAAAAATCGGCGCGCCCATAATTGTGGAGGATACCGGTCTGGTATTTCACGCGTGGAACGGACTGCCCGGCGCGCTGATAAAGTGGTTCCTTAAAACGGTGGATAACGAAGGTTTGATAAAGATGCTTTGCGGGGAAGAAGATAGAAAAGCGCTGGCGCAATGTTATATTGCCTATAACGACGGTAACGAAATAAGGGTTGTTAAGGGGGAAATCTCCGGAACGATCTCGGATACCGTGCGAGGGGATAGCGGTTTCGGCTGGGATAAAATCTTCATCCCCGAAGGGTACGACAGGACTTTCGGCGAGATGGCGGCCGAGGAAAAAAACTCATTCTCGATGCGGAAGCGCGCTTTCGAGAATTTGCGTACGCTTTTCGAATCCATCTAGTCCAGCGGTAGCGATGGGAGCCTGTCGAAGGGCGACACGCAACTGGGAAAATAATAAAAAACGCTGTCGATAGTTTGTTTATTTCAATAGACTGTCCGTATGAAACCGCTTGCCTTTTACGTGCTGGCAATAACCGCGGCTTTTGCTATTTCGGCTGATGCAGGGATTTATAAATGGGTGGACAATGCCGGCACGGTTCATTACGCGGACGACCTTAGCTCCGTACCGCTTAAGCATCGCAAACGTTTAAAGCAGATTAAAGAAGCTCCGGTGCCGGAAAAAGAGGAGCCGATAGAGCCGGTAACTCCGGCTGGTGAAGGCAAACTTCTCAACAAAGCGCTGGTGACAGCGCCGGACAGTTACATCATCCACGCCGCGAGGTACGGCGATCACTTTCTGGTGACGGCTGATATAAACGGCGGTAAAAAAACCAGATTCATTATCGATACCGGCGCGACGCTTATCGCGCTCACGCCCAAACAGGCGGAATTGCTAAACATTCATACGGGTCCTGATGTTCCGAAAGCGCCGTTCAGCACGGCCGCTGGTTTATCCTGGCAGCCGCTTGTTGTATTGGACAGCGTAAAAATAGGCGGCGCCGTGGTGCGCGACGTGGAAGCCTCCGTGATGCAAAGTGATTCGGATGTAGGACTGCTCGGCATGTCGTTTCTTGGCGAGTTCCGAATCACTTTCAACAACCGGGAATCGTCGATAACATTGGCGCGTCACGGTTCGGATGGTGAAAGTTATGGCGGATACGACGGCGAATGGTGGAGGAGGAAGTTTTTTTATTACACTAATAAAATTCGCATTTTTAAGAACGAACAGCAAAAGATAAAAGAGAATTACGAACTCGGTAAGAAATCAGATCTGGAAAACGATACGGACTACATCAACTACCGCAGATCGATAGATTTTTACAGGGAGCGTTTAAGAAAACTAGACCGCCGCGCCTCCCGCGCATCCGTCCCGAAACGATTGCGACGCTACCCGTAGTAAAGTAAAATAACATCAGGAAAATTATGAAATATAGAATTCTGATTGAACAGGACGAGGATGGGGTTTATGTCGCCGAATGTTCCTCCTTACCCGGATGTGTCTCACAGGGGAAAACGAGGGGAGAGGCTGTAAAAAATATCCAGGATGCTATTATTGGCTACCTCGAAAGCCTTAAAAAGCACAATGAGCCAATCCCTCCCTCCATTGAAGAAGAAATTATCGAAGTCGTAATTTGAGCAAGCTTCCAATCGTATCCGGTAAGGTTTACAATTTTTCCAGAATATCGGTGGCGAGTTGTTCGCTGACGGAGAGGGTTTGGCGTATCTCCTCCACCGACGCGTTTTTGGCGGCTTTGAGGCTGCCGTATTTTTTCAAGAGAGCCTTTTTGCGTTTGGGGCCGAAGCCGCGCAGTTCGTCCACTTCGTTTGCGTACGCCTTCCTTTCGCGCGTTTTGCGGTGGTACTGGATGGCGAAACGGTGCGCTTCGTCGCGCAGACGTTGCAGCATAAATTTACCGGCGCTCGCGGCGGGGAAGGGCAGAGGCTGTTTGCGCCCGTGTAGATAGATTTTATCCGTTGCCGGATTGTCTCGCTGTTCGCCTTTTGCGATACCGATTATAATCTGTTCCGGCGCGTACTCCGCGACAGCGGCGCGGGCGGCGGAAACCTGCCCGACACCGCCGTCGATTAACAAAACGTCCGGAAAATTTCCGCCTTCGTGCGCGAGGCGCCGGAAGCGGCGGCGCACTATCTCCGATATCATCGCGTAGTCGTCCGGGCCGGTCGCCGTGACCTTGTAACGTTTGTAATCTTTTTTGCGCGGTTCTCCGTTAAAAAAAGTGACGAGCGATCCGACCGCGGAGACGCCGGAGATGTTCGAGATATCTACCGCTTCCATTACGGTCGGCCAGTTTTCCATGCCGAGCCTTTGTTTGATTTCACCCAGCGCCTCCTTGCGCGCCTCCTCGCCCGCGCTGAAATTGAGCAGTGTGAGCTTTGCGTTTTCCATCGCCATATCGATAAGCCGTTTCTTTCTCCCACGCACGGGGCGGGTGATGGATACGCGTCCCCCCCGCAGGTCGCGCAGCCACTTCTCGATCACCTCATTGTCTTCCGGAAGAACGTTGACAAAAATATCCGACGGTACGGCAAACGCGGAGTTGTAGAATTGCTGAATAAACGCGCCGGCAAGCTCTGACGGGTCGTCGGATTTATGGAAGGTGAAATTCTGGTCGCCTATCAATTTGCCGCCGCGAACCATAAGTATCCTGACGACGCCCGCGCCTCCTTCGCAGAGTACGGCGATATGGTCCTCGTCCATGGGGCGCGCAACGTCCATTTTCTGTTTTTCGTTTATGTTTTGAATCGCCAGTATCTGGTCGCGGCAGGTGGCGGCTTTTTAGTACTCCTGCTTTTTTGAGGCGATGTTCATTTTCCTTTTTAGTTCCGCAAGCACTTCCCTGTCCTTGCCGCGGAGGAACTTTGCGACGCTCCGCACCATTTCGCCGTATTCCTTTTCAGTAACCTTGCCGCCGCACGGGCCGAGACAGCGTTTCATCTGGTAGTTCAGGCACGGCCTGCGAGGCGGGGCGTTATCGAGTACGTCCTTGCTGGAGCGCAATGGAAATATCCGTTGGAGTAAGCGCTTCGCGGAGCGCACGGATTTGGCGGAAACGTAAGGCCCAAAGTAGGCCGCTCCGTCCTTTAAAACCTTGCGCACGATCTGCAGGCGCGGGAATTTTTCCGTCGTGGTCAATTTTAGATACGGATAGGTTTTGTCGTCGCGCATCATTACGTTGAAAGGCGGCTTTTCACGCTTAATCAGGTTGTTTTCCAGTATCAGCGCCTCCACCTCGTTATGCGTAACGGTGAAGTCCACCTTTGCCACAAGTGAAACCATTATCGCGATGCGGTCTGAATGCCCCGCGCTTTTACCGAAATAGGAGCGTACCCTGCTTCGCAGGTTTATCGCCTTGCCGATGTAGAGGATTTTACCGTCGGCGTCCTTCATCAGGTAACAACCCGGCCGCACCGGTAGATGAGTTAAATCAACGGAATATTTCTTTTTACTCATGAGTCTATAATAACCCGGTCCGTCATGCGGACAGCAAATTACCAACTTGCAAGCGGAGGCGATATGC
>JBHHVT010000038.1:0-13663 GCA_046754425.1 Nitrospinota bacterium
GAGCAGGTGGCTGTTAACCACTTTGTCGGCGGTTCGAATCCGTCCCGGGGAGCCACTTACCACAATACTGAAAGTCCAATAATTAGCGTTGATGCACTATATATGTTGAAGAACGTCATCTATTTTTCCCAACCCCGTTGCCTCATGGCAAAAGGAAACCAAAACATTGACTGCTCTATGTTCATTATATTATACATACCGTTTAAGATATGATAACATCACTTCATGCCAGTAGGAAAACGAATTCGAACCCTGCGTGAAACAAAAAAACTTTCCCTCAGATTATTGGCAAGCGCGGCTGGCGTCAGCCCCGCGACTCTCTCCCTTATAGAATCCGGGCAGACGTCTCCATCTGTTGCAACTCTTGAAAAAATCGCGGACGGCCTGGGAGCAAACATAGCGGCATTTTTTATCGATAAGCAAGAGGAGGAGGTTGTTGAGCTATTTTCTCTAACCGAGCGGCCCAGCATCAGGCTAAAAGGGAAGAGCACACTGACTCCGCTTGCGTCACATCGCCATCGCACAGGTTTTGAACCCATACTGGTTCGCCTTGAGCCTGGCGGAAAGTTTAATGACGACCTTTACTGGATTAACAGTTCCCACGCTTATGCCTGGGTGCGCCACGGAAGCGTTGTTTTAAAATATGAAGGAAAGAGTTTTACGATACATGAAACGCATTCCGTATATTACGACCCCCGCAAACCGCACAACTGGCTAAATCCGTCAAAAAAAGATTGCGAGTTGTTAGTCGTGCGCTCCCTTTAATGCCCACTCCCATATCTCTTGCCATCGGCGCGATGGCAGTTGCCGTTTCTGCGTCTATCATACCTCTCGCATTTGTGCGGCAGGGCGACAAACAACGATTTGCGCTTGGGATTTTACTTGCGGCGTCGGGAATGGTATCAATCCTCTCCGGTTATTTTGCGCTGTTATTGGAAAAGCCGGAAACAATTCAATTTGCCGCAGGTCTGCCATGGTCGCCCATGCGGTTTCAAATAGATGCACTTTCAGGTTTTTTTATGCTGGTAGCAGGCTCTCTCCTTTTTCCGGTGGGCATCTACTCTGTCGGGTACCTAAAAGACGGATTGCGTTACCTTATTGTATTTCTTCCATTATTTGTTATCGGAATGCAGGGCGTTGTGCTGGCTGATGACGCTTATACTTTTATGCTCTTTTGGGAACTTATGAGTGTCTCATCCTATTTTCTGGTTGTCTTTGAGCATCGGGAGGCAGCAAACCGCAATGCCGGATTTTTATATCTGTTAATGGCTCACCTTGCCGGTCTTCTAATACTCGGCGCGTTTGCGGTGCTGTACAGGGCTGGGGGCTCTTTCAACTTTGATGCTATGCGGAGTGCTGAAATTGCTCCGCTCTGGGCGACCATAGCGTTCCTGTTAGCCGGCTTTGGTTTCGGAATGAAAGCCGGTATCGTACCTCTGCATGTGTGGTTACCGGAAGCACACCCGGCGGCGCCGAGCAATGTATCGGCATTGATGAGCGGGGTGATGCTAAAGGCTGCCATCTTTGGTTTCATCAAGGTTGTTTGGGATATTATCGGTGTTGAGTCCTTTCAATGGTGGTGGGGCGCTTTGGTGCTGGCGGCAGGCTCCAGTTCCGCTCTCTTTGGCGTACTTATGGCACTGCAACAGCACGACCTGAAACGATTGCTCGCATACCACTCAGTTGAAAACATAGGTATAATTCTCATCGGCCTGGGGCTTGCCATGATATTCGCGTTTTACGACCATCCAATGATGGCGGCTCTTGGGCTTGTAGCCGGGCTTTATCACACAATCAACCACACCCTTTTTAAAGGGCTTCTATTTATGGGTGCCGGTTCCCTGTTACACTCCACGGGAACCCGAGACATGGAAAAGATGGGCGGATTAATCCATCGACTTCCCGCCACCTCTATCTTTTTCCTTGTCGCCTGTATTTCGATTTCCGCTCTTCCTCCGTTTAACGGATTTATATCGGAGTGGCTGACCTTTCAAACAGCATTGATGGCGCCGAAACTGGAAGGGACTCTGCTGGCGGCGATGATTCCGTTTTCCGCTTCTATCCTTGCTCTTGCGGGAGCGCTTGCCGCCACCTGCTTTGTTAAAGTGTACGGGATAGTCTTTCTTGGTTCTCCTCGGTCAGATAATGCCTTGAATGCGCATGAAGTGGATGGATGGATGAAAACAGGCATGGCAATACCGGCACTATTCTGTCTTCTGCTTGGCGTATTGCCCACATTTTTTGTTTCGTTCATAGACAATGTCCCGCAACTGCTGTTAAAAATTTCGTTGGCAAAATCGATGGAGGTACATGGTTGGTTATGGTTAACACCGATATCCGGTAAGCGGGCATCGTATTCCGCGCCGGTTGTGCTTGTCGGGATGCTGGTGATTAGCTTCGTGATATACATACTAGTAAGACCCAAAGGAATCCGCATAGAGCGAAAAGCCGCATGGAGCTGCGGCTACCCTAAACTAAATTCACGGATGCAATATACGGCAACAAGTTTTTCTCAACCCCTAAGAAGAATATTCTCAGGAATATATAAGCCTACCGTGCAAAAGGATGTTCAATACAACTCGGACAAGCTGACGATTAAATCCGTCCGGTACGAAGCCCATGTTGAGGATATGGTGTTTAAACATCTCTATAGGCCGATAGCAAAGATAACAGACCTGATAGCGGAGTGGACGGCATCTCAGCATCAAAAAGGTCTTCACAGCTACCTCATTCATATATTCGTTACAATGCTGTTGCTGCTTGCATGGGTGACGCTATGGAAATAGTCATTCTCAACCTTATACAGATACTCCTCTTTGTAATCTTATCCCCGCTTGCCGCGGGATTTTTAAGAAAGTTAAAAGCTCGTTTGCAAAACAGGCGGGGAGCCGGCATCCTTCAGCCTTATCGCGACCTTTCAAAACTTTTCGTAAAAGATGTTGTGCTTTCGGAAAACGCGTCATGGATATTTCGCGCGGCTCCATATATCGTTTTCACTTCCACGCTATTGGCTGCCAGCATTGTGCCCGTTTTCACCATTGATATGCCGTTTGCCGCAATTGCGGATGTAATCGCCATGATTGCGATGCTTGCGCTCGCGCGGTTTTTCCTGGCGCTTGCCGGAATGGATATCGGCACGGCATTCGGGGGTATGGGAGGGAGCAGGGAGATGACATTTTCGGCGCTTGCGGAGCCTGCCATGCTTATGGCGGTTTTTGTAATGTCGCTCGGTGCGGAAAGCACAAACCTGCCCTCTATGGTCAAATATATGCTGCACCTTAAACATCTACTCCCCTCAATAGGCTTAGCGTTCGCCGCAGTCATTATGGTAGCAGTTGCGGAAAACGGACGGATACCGATAGATAATCCTTCCACGCATCTTGAGTTGACGATGATACACGAAGCTATGATTTTGGAATATTCCGGCAGGCATCTTGCACTTATAGAGTGGGCGTCACAGATAAAGTTGCTCCTTTTCTCGACGCTGATTGTCAACCTCTTCATACCATGGGGGATTGCCGAAACCTCGCAAACCGAAATGGTGTTGATAGCCATGGCGGCGTGGGCGGTTAAGCTCGTATTTCTTTTTTCGGTACTGACGATTACAGAGATGAGCCTGGCTAAAATGAGGCTTTTTGAAGTGCCTGATTATTTATCCACCGCATTTGTGCTGGCATTTCTGGGAATGCTCACGCACTACATTCTGGAGGTCGGCGCATGATCCCGGCTGTGGAGTGGCATCAGGAGATAATATCGGCGACCGCGTCGCTGTTGCTTCTTACCTCTTTTGGATTGCTGGCTCAACACCGGATGTCGTCCGTTCTGAATTTGTACGCAATACAAGGGATAGTTCTTGCGGGCACTACCGCTTTTGTCGGTTATACCGCGGGGAGACACGAGTTATATATCTCCGCCATTCTCACGCTAGCGCTTAAAGGGATACTTTTACCATGGCTGTTATGGAAAATTATTCGCGAATTAAAAGTGCATAGAGAGGTGGAGCCTTTTGTAAACATGCCGACAACAATGCTGATTGCCCTGGCCCTCGTAATTTTTTCGTTTGCAGTATCACTGCCGCTTGAGCGGATATCCACGCTGCTGACCCGCAACACGCTGGCAATAGCCACTGCGACACTATTTCTCAGCATGCTTATGATGATCACAAGAAAAAAAGCCATTACGCAGGTTATCGGTTTTCTTGCCATCGAGAATTCCGTCTTCTTCGCCGCCATTGGCGCTACCTACGGAATGCCTATGGTGGTTGAATTGGGCGTTGCTTTTGATGTGCTGATTGCTTCGCTAATATTCACCCTGTTCTTTTTCCAGATACACTCGACATTCGATTCGCTGGATCTCGAGGCTATGAAAAAGGAAGATACCAAATGAACTGGTTGGTGCTGACATTAATGCCTCCCCTTCTGGGTACTCCCATACTCGCGTTTATAAAAAACGCAAGGTTGGCCTCTATTACAAACATCGCTTTTAACGGGTTAACTTTTGCGGGGAGCATAGGGTTGTCCATGGAAGTTTTATCGGAAGGCTCTGTTGAAGGGTTTCATGGCTTTTTCTACCTGGATGCCCTTAATGTCTTCCTTGTGGCGCTTACCAGTTTTGTAGCTATGACTACGGCGATATTTTCCGGCTCCTATATGCGTAACGAGCTTGGCTTCGAAAGGCTTACATTGCGGCGGCTTCGTTTATATCACTCCATGTACCTACTGTTTGTTTTCGGGATGCTTCTCGGATTTACGACGAACAATATAGGAGTGCTTTGGGTATCGCTGGAATTGGCGACCCTGGCAACGGTGCTTTTGGTATCCCTATACCGCACTCCGGAATCGCTTCGCGCCGCATGGAAATATTTCATGTTGGCCGGCATGGGGATAGCCTTGGCGCTTTTTGGAACCGTGCTTGTGTTTTTTACATCATCCACGATACTTGGCCACGGCAACGAAGCGCTGACATGGACAATACTTCATGCTAATGCGGCCAAACTTGAGCCGATGGCAATGATGGTGGCATTCGCATTCTTGATGGTGGGCTACGGCACAAAGATCGGCCTTTCCCCTATGCACACATGGCTGCCGGACGCCCATGGCGAAGGGCCAACGCCGGTATCAGCCGTTCTTTCCGGACTTCTTCTTAATCTTGCGTTGTATGCTCTGGTTCGCTTGAAAGTACTTGTGGACGGTTCCACGCAAACAGAAACGGCCGGCAGGATGATGATGGCCTTCGGCCTCGTATCGTTGTTGGTTTCCGCCTTTTCCCTGCATAAACAGCGGGACATTAAACGGCTCTACTCATTTTCATCAATTGAGCATATGGGGCTTATGTCGCTTGCGTTTGGCATCGGCACTCCGCTTGCCAATTTTGCGGGTCTTTTGCATATGACAGTACACTCGCTGGTTAAATCCGGCATATTCTTTACGGTTGGACACGCGGCGCAAGCGATGGGGACGCAGCAGATGGATAGAATCAAGGGGCTTATCCGTCATAATCCGGGTATTGGCTGGGGACTCGTTATAGGCTCTGCGGCGATTGCCGGCTTCCCGCCGTTTGGGGTTTTTACAAGCGAATTTCTCCTCTATTCCGCATTGCTGAAGAGTTACCCGTGGCTGGTGTTTCTTTTTCTTGCAGGACTCCTGATAGCTTTCGCCGGCCTCTTTCGGTTCGTTCAACCTATGGTCTTTGGTTCCGCGCCGGATACCGCAAAAAAAATAAGCGTCAACATGCTGCCTGTTTATATCCATCTTACGCTTGCGCTGGTATTGGGGCTTTTTATCCCCACATTTATGGCGGGGTGGTATGAGCACGCCTCACAACTTATCAGCATGGAACCTTGAAAATGAAAATAGAAACAGATAACTGGTTTGCCGGCAATCTTGACGGCGCGGGGATAGAAAATCACCATCTGAAAAATCATTACCCTGCCGGTATGCCGTCTTTTCAGATTGATTTGAAAAACTGGGTTGCCGCCGCAAAACTGGCTAAAGATGCCGGCATGAGGCTTGTATCCCTATGGGCGGCAGAAGGCGGGAGGGAGGATTCAGTATTGTATGCTTACATCGTCTTTGCCCATCCCGCTCACCGGCAGATAATTCTTAGAACAGGTTTGGATCCTGATGTTCCGCTTCTTCCATCTGTATCCCGCCACCATGTTTCAGCAATCCGTATGGAGCGCACCATGCAGGATATGCTCGGCATCAAGGTGGATGGCTTGCAGGATGCACGCCGATGGATAAAGCATGAACACTGGCCGGCTGAGAGCTATCCTTTGCGCTCATCATTCAAGCCGGATGCAGTCATGCCCCAGGCGGATGGTGAATACCAATTCCTCAAGGCCGATGGCGATGGAGTTTACGAGATACCCGTTGGTCCGGTACATGCCGGAATTATCGAGCCGGGGCATTTCCGGTTTTTGGCGGTAGGTGAAGAAATATTGAATCTGGAAGAAAGGCTCGGATATGTCCACAAAGGTATTGAAAAGCGTATTGAAGGCATGAGGGCAACTGAGGCCATTAAGATAGCATCCCGCGTTTCCGGAGATACAACGGTTGGGCATGGGTGGGCTTTTGCCAAAGCCTGCGAAAACGCCGCCTGCCTTGAACTTCCAGAGCGTGCAAATGCTTTGCGGGGCGTTTTGTGCGAGCGTGAGCGGATGGCAAACCATATAGGAGACATCGGCGCCATTTGCAACGATGTCGCTTTGGCCTTTATGCATATGCAGATGCAAAAGTTGCGGGAAGACATTGCTGGAATACATAAGAATATTTTCGGTCACCGACTTTTGATGAACGTGATTATTCCCGGAGGGCTGAATCGAGACATTGATACGGAATCTATAAGGGAGTTGGGCATACAAACAAAGTTAATCGCAAAAGAGGTTGAGGAGTTGCGCGAGATATATACCAACAACGCCTCAATTCAGGAACGGGTTATCGGTTCCGGCATCGTCAACAGAGAAACTGCCGAATCTATAGGCCTGCTGGGGTATGCGGGTCGGGCGTCTGGTCTTTCCAGCGACGTGCGGGTGGATAGTCCGTACCCCCCTTACGATAAGATTAAAATTGACGTTTTTCGCACAGAACATGGGGATGCCGCAACCCGTATATCGGTTCGTTTTGAAGAGATTAAGGAATCTGCCCGCATTATATGCCAGTTACTCAACAATCTGCCCGAAGGAAAAACCTATACCTCTTGGCAAGCTCCGGAAGATGGTCTATGCGGCTTCTCTACTGTTGAAGGCTGGAGGGGCGAGATTGCCCACTGGATACGCTTCGGCAGCAACGGCGCCATTGCACGGTGCGTGATAAAAGACCCATCTACCGTCAACTGGCTGGCGCTTGAGCTTGCTGTTCGCGGACTCCCCGTTCCTGATTTTCCGTTAAACAATAAATCTTTTAACTGCTCCTATTCGGGCAATGATTTATAAAGGCCGATTATATGTTCAGGTTGTTTATAAAAGCTCTATCAGACGGGGTTAAAACTAAAACGCTTCCGGGGCCTTCGAATAAAATTGAGATTTTGGGAAGAAAACTCGAGTCTGGCATCAAGCGGCGTTTCAATGGCTCGCTCACAATCCGCGCGGTGGATGCAGGGAGTTGTAATGGATGCGAGCTGGAAATCCATGCCACGAACAACTGCTACTATGATATTGAGCGATTCGGCGTGCATTTTACGGCAAGCCCCCGCTTTGCTGATATGTTGCTCGTCACTGGTCCCGTCACACGAAACATGGAAACGGCGTTAAAGATGACCTACGATGCGGTGCCAAATCCCAAACTGGTTGTAGCCATTGGCGATTGCGCACGGGATTGCGGCCTATTTGGAAAAGACAACTACGCCATCACAGGCTCAGTGAGCGATATCATACCAGTAGATGTCGTTATTCACGGTTGTCCACCGGAACCCGCAGATATCATTAACGGAATACAAGCCGCCATTACAAACAAATAAATGTGAGTATGCGCCAGGCTCGCCCAAGGCTGCACAAGCGGCCAGATACTTACAGGCGGAGCAACACTTGCATTTGGAAGCCGGGTGATGATGTTCTGTTTTTTTGGTGGAGCATATCTGGCCGCCTGGTTCGTTTGGAATACTCGATTTCGATCTCCTTTTCATCAACCCCACACACCTCTGGGCACAAATCGTTGGGGCCTTGCTGCTGGGTGTCGGCTTTACCGTGGGAGGCTACTGCCCCGGCACATCGATTGTCGCGGTCGCTTCCGGCAAGTTGGACGGAATGGTTTATGTAGCCGGTTTCTTTGCCGGGTTATTCCTGTTTCCGAATATATTCGATTCGATACACGATCTGTACGAAGCGGGCCATATGGGGCGCGTACTTCTTATTGATCTTGCTTTTAACATCCGCCTGCGCGAAGTCTCCTTCCATCGGCACTAGAGTGGAGGACGCCTGGGTGCCGGCTTCGCTGATAGCAGACTGGATTATTGAAGGACGCAACGATTTCATGATTATTGATATACGCTCCGAAAAGGAGTACGAAAATGGCCATCTGCCCGGCGCGATACACTCCTCAATCGAAGAGCTGAGCGAGCCAGAAACTCTCGACGGCCTTCCGGATTACAAGAAACTTGTTTTTTATGAGGAAGACAACGGGTTTGACGGTAGTAAGCTGTATCCAGTATTTGCGCGGGGTTTGCACGTCTTGATAATACGTTATGGATACAAGGGCTGGGTAGAGAAAGTACTAGAACCATCAGGATCACACGAAGCCCTGGAGGCTGCACGAATGGATGCGGTAGCAAAATATTTCAAGGGAGAATCTATTCTCGGCACACCTCGACCGCTCACAGATATTCCCGCACAGGAATTCGTTCAAAAGCCGAAATTAAAGAAAAGAAAGAAAAAGTACGTAAACGAAGGCTGCTGATTTTTCCACCGGTCAGGGATATATACGAAATGTGGCGGAACGTTTTTTGCCGAGAGTCACGTCCGAGGATTCACTTATAATCACTTCTATATTAATATCTTGCAATACCAATCCGGGAATCTCGACAAAACACGAATAGCTACTCATCACTACAGTGAAAGCTGAAAAGATCACTCATCTTCATTTTAGGCGGTAGAGGGCCATTGCACCGGCACCCACCTGCAAGTAACGAGTGTGTGCGTTATTAGAAACTTTCTGTTTGCCTTCTTGCAATCATTTTTCTCATTTTCTACGCCGCCTTTTCAGGTTGGTTTCAGGTTCGGTTGCTACCGTACAGCCATGATTAAAAATGAAGAAGTAGAAAACGTAAAAACTGACGGTAAAGTAAAAGTGTGGGATTCGTTTGTAAGGTTTTTTCACTGGAGCCTTCTCCTTTTATTCGCTACGGCGTTTCTGACGGATTTCGGCTCATTGAAGCTTCACGTTTTTGCGGGTTACGGCGTGGCGCTTCTTATAGCATTAAGGGTAGTCTGGGGATTCATCGGCGGAAAAAACGCGAAGTTCACAGATTTCATTTTCCCACCAAAAGCTGTCATCGCGCATCTAAAGGATATGACCAGGCTAAAGCACAAGAGGTACATAGGTCACAATCCCGCCGCCGGGGCGATGGCTCTCGTCCTCATTATGTGCCTTGCCGCAACAACATTAACAGGTGTTCTGACTTATGGCGCCAAGGAGATATCCGGCCCGTTTGCGGCTGTTCTTCTTGATTACGGCTGGTATTACGGCAAGGACCTTAAGGAAATACATGATTTTCTGGCAATGCTTACGCTGGTTCTCGCTGTCTTGCATGTAACAGGCGTGGCAGTCGAAAGCGCTTTACACAATGAGAACCTCGTACTTTCCATGATCACTGGATACAAATATCGAAATCGTGCATCAAACCTGACTTGGGTAGATGGTGTAATGCCGCAAACCCAGAATGTTCGAAATCAGAAAGATGGAACCGATAAATTTAATGTTCCGATTGTAATAAAACAAACAGAGCATAAGTACCGTTTTCCAATGTCACCTCCTGGAGGCCGGGATGGCGCTCCCAAAAACCATCCCGGACCTCCCCCCCCCTTTCGCAGTACAGCGTAAATCCTAATTTGCATCATGGAGTATAAAAATGAAAACAGCATTAACCGCTACGGCTTTAATAACAGTTTTCGCTTATACATTCGCATATGCGGGAGCAGTTGAAGATCTTCTCACCAGCTACAGGACATCGGGTGCGCAACAGTTTAACGCGGAGAGAGGGCAAGCCGTCTGGACGAAGACGTACAGTGACAAAAAAACAGGCGAGCCAAGAAATTGCGAGTTATGTCACACCAACAACCTAAAGGGTGTCGGAGAGCACAGAAAGACAGGCGAGCCGATAGAGCCTTTGGCTCCGTCAGTTAATCCGAAAAGGTTCACGGATATAAAGTTTATTGAGAAGTGGTTCAAACGCAACTGCAAATGGACGATTGGACGGGAATGTACCAACCAGGAAAAGGGCGATTTGCTTGTGTTTCTTCGCAAACAATAGAAAGCCTTACATAAGGAGATTGAAAAAATGAGTAAAATACAGGCTAAACTGATAGTTATATTTATGTTATTGGGGATAGGTATTGCGGCTATAGCAGGACAGGTCATGGCTGACGATGACGACTTCGGCCGAAGAATTAGCGGTGCGCGGGACGTGGCGCAGGTCAATAACATTCTATACACGAAAGAGTGCGGCTCCTGTCATTTCGCTTATCAGCCGGGGCTGCTGCCGGCTCGTTCGTGGAAACGGCTTATTGCCGGTCTGGAAGACCATTTTGGAGACAACGCGGAATTGATGGATGAAGATCAACTGGCTATTACCACATACCTTGTTAACAATTCGGCGGATTTTTCCGGTTATAAGGCATCTAAAAAGATAATGCAGTCGTTGAATAAAAATATGTCCCCGATAAGGATAACTGATACGCCTTATTTTATTCATGAGCATGACGAGATTCAACGCGCGGCATGGGCCGATAATCCCAAGGTAAAATCATTGAGCTACTGCAACCGATGCCACACCAGGGCCGAGGCCGGTTCTTTCAACGAGCATGATGTTATGATTCCGGGATTCGGAAACTGGGACGATTAAACAATATGTTTTCGTTTGCGCGACCAATGATATTTCCGGCTGTGATACTGGCGCTTTGTCTGGCACTGGCCCCTGCCGGCGCGGCTTTTGCCGATGAGGATCATAACAAGTTTAAGAAACTTAAAGAGTTTGGCTATATCCTTCATTTGAAGTTAATAATTAAAAAAGCGACCGCTGTTCATCCCGGACATATCATTGAGGTCGAACTCAAAAGCAGGAAGGATAAATACATTTACGAAATTGAGATATTGGGCGATACCGGAATTGTATGGGAGTTAAAGTATGACGCCAAGACCGGAGAATTTTTAGGTTCTAAAATAGACGACTGAATATGAGGCTTCTTTTGGTGGAGGACGACGCTGGTTTAAGCAAAAGCCTTAAGCGCGGTCTTGAGAAGGCGGGGTTCGCCGTGGATCTGGCGGACAATGGAGAAGATGCGGAGCACATGGGATTTGAAGAACCATATGACGCCGTAGTGCTTGACCTTGGGCTGCCGCAAAAATCCGGCGGGGATGTTTTGAAATCCTGGCGTTCGGAAAATATGAAAACACCAGTCCTTATTCTTACCGCAAGGAGCGCATGGCATGAAAAGGTTGATGGATTCAAAGCCGGAGCCGACGATTACCTGGCTAAACCGTTTCATATAGAGGAACTGCTTGTAAGGATCAAGGCTCTCATACGCCGCTCCCACGGTCAGGCCGGCGGCAAAACGCT
The DNA here is from genome assembly GCA_046754425.1 of Nitrospinota bacterium. GTDB lineage: Bacteria > Nitrospinota_A > UBA7883 > JACRGQ01 > JACRGQ01 > JBHHVT01. Next base: position 11,770 of record JBHHVT010000038.1, read on the forward strand.
TCGCGTAGACAAACTAACGCTTGATGAAGAACGACAGTCTGTCACCTTGAGCGACGGCAGGACACTCGCTTTAACCGGCATTGAATTTCGTCTTTTAAGATATTTTATGCTCTATCCGGGAATACTTCTGAGCAAGACAACGCTTACGGAGCATGTATATGATTTTGATTCGGAAAAAGACAGCAATGTAATAGAGGTGTATGTAAAAAGATTGCGCCAAAAACTTGGTAAAGAGCTGATACAGACCCGCAGGGGACAGGGATACGTATTTGGAAGTGAAAAATAAAATAATGCAGTCATTGAATGGCAAGTTAAGCGCGGGGCTTCTTATAAGCCTACTCGTCATTTTGATTCTGCAGTCGCTTTTGATATCGGTTTCTATCCGCCGCCTGATCGAACGTTATGTAAACTCACGCCTTGTCCACGACTCGGAAAATGTGCTTTCCGCCATGTATATGGACACTGATGGGAGTTTTAAACTGAAGCCCGATCGGATTGGCGCTATCTATAACCGCCCTTTTTCCGGCCACTATTTCAGAATAAGTTTCGATAACGGCAGCGTTCTTCGTTCGCGTTCCTTATGGGACGAAGATATAAAACTATCCAATGCAAAGCCAGGCAAGTCTTTTAATAAACTAACGGTAGGGCCCCAAGAGCAACAAATTTTAACTCTATCAAGCGGGTATGTAAAACAGGGCCGAACTATCTCTATAACAGTTGCGGAAGATGTGTCGCATTTAGAGTCTGACATAAAATGGTTTCAGAAAGTTTACATAATAGCGTCCATTGTGATTATGGTTACGCTCGTAATTACACAGTGGTTGATTGTACGGGCGGCTCTCGCTCCCCTGTCCCGCGCTCAGAAAGATCTGTCCCGTCTTGAAAAAGGTGAAATAAAAAGCATTGAATCCGACCTCCCGTCGGAAGTGCGTCCGTTAGTTGATGAAATAAACAGCATGCTCACAGTCATGAACCAAAGGCTTAAAAGATCCCGTAAGGCCATGGGAAATCTTGCTCACGCCTTGAAGGCACCGTTAACCACGATCTCAAGAATTTCCGAGGATGTCGAAATTAATAGCAGTGAGCTGCGAGCCGTCCTCAAGAAAAATACGGAGGCAATAAATAACCTTATTGATAGAGAGCTTACTCGTGCAATGGTTGCGGGGCCGGTTTCACTCGGACAGAACTTCATAAATGAGAAAGATATTTCTGATCTTATAAAAACACTTGAACTAATCTATCGTGAAAAAAATCTTTCTATCGAGTGGAGCCTTAAACCGCCCAACTTTTCGATCTACGCCGATAAAGAGGACATAATGGAACTTCTAGGGGTTTTGCTGGATAACGCTTGCAAATGGTCGAGGAGCAGAGTCGTGTTTACCGCCGCGTGCGGGCAGGACGTAATTTTTGTGGTGGAAGATGACGGACCTGGCTGCGATCAGAACAAATTGGAAACCCTCAAGAAGCGCGGCGTCAGGTTAGACGAAAGCGGTAGTGGCCATGGGCTTGGACTTTCGATAGCAGATGATATCGTGAAAAGTTATTCCGGATTGATTGAGTTCAACAGGTCAGATAGTCTCGGTGGTTTTTTAGTCCGGGTAAGGCTTACTGACGCAGGGCAATCGAGGGCTAAACCTTCTATATAATATTGCCTAAATCTTACCGGCAACCATGTAACCGCTTACCTTGTGCATCAGGTTGCCGCCCGAGCTGTTCGCGACGGCAGGGCTTTTCGAATTCATCGGCGTATTCGAGCGTGGGAAGGACGTCCATGTTTTCGGGCGACGTGTAAAATTCCGGCATTAGGGAGGCAATCCGCCTATCGTTACCGTGATAGCGTAACGTTTAATATTCGATTCGTGAAAAGAAGCGGTAAGTGGACAAGTATATGATA
>JBHHVT010000039.1:0-13568 GCA_046754425.1 Nitrospinota bacterium
CTGGTTACGACCTATAATTTGAAAATTCAACTTCTTCATGAATAATTCGGACTAGCGGACTTTCCAGCCCTCCCCTTCTTTTTTGTAAAAGCCTTTCAGCGTCAGGCCGCTTGTTCTTATCGCCTTTTTTACCGCGTTAAGGTCATCGCACGAAAACTGCAAGGCCATCCTGCACGCGGAACCTATCTTGCGCGGCTTCAAAACCGGGCGAAACCTTATCTTTTGCCGCTTGAAGAAATCTTCGGCCCGCAGCGTCTCGAACGTCGTATCGAATACGGCGATGCACTTTTTCATCTTTTTATTTTACCGGCAATCTCCCTTACAGCGGATATGAACGCGCCTACTTCGGAAACCTTCGTATAAAAACCGGGCGCGAACCTGATTGAACCGATCGGGTATGTTCCTGCCTCCATATGGGCTCGCGGCGCACAGTGAAGTCCTACCCGGCAGGCAATCGAATAGCGGCGATCCAATATATCGCCGACCTCCGCCGGATCCCAAGCATCAATGTTGAACGAAAAAAGCGGAATACGCTCGCTGTCCTTTTGCGGCCAATATACGGTTACGCCTTCCATGGCGGTAAGAGCGTCGTATGCCTTATTGCAGAGTTTCATCTTGTGAGCAAAGATTTTCCTTACGCCTATTCTGCTAACTTCTTTCAGTCCCGCGGCAAGGCCCGCTATGCCGGGCAGGTTAAGCGTTCCCGGCTCCAGCCGGTCGGGATAATTTTCCGGCATCTGTTCGTCGTCCGAAAAACTGCCGGTACCGCCGGAGATTAACGGTTTTAAATCGATAGTAGGCGACGCCGCCAGCAAACCGATTCCCATCGGCCCCATAAGCGACTTGTGCCCGGTTACGCAAAGCAGATCGATATTCGCCTTTTTCATATCAATCTCAACCAACCCGGCGGTTTGCGCCGCGTCCACTATCAGGGCAAGGCCGAGTTTGCGGGTAATGCGTCCTATCTTCCCAAGCGGATAGAGAAGGCCGTCCACGTTGGAAGCGTGGTTTACGACCACGGCTCGCGTGCGGCGCGTAATCAGCGAAGCAATATCGTTTTCGCGGATTGCCGACACGGACCCGCCGCCTAGCGTCGTAATATCAAGACCCGCCGAACGGTCGTAAAGCGGCCTTACTACCGCGTTATGCGGCCTTCCCGTGGTAATTACGCGGTCGCCTTTTTTAAGCAGTCCCCTTATCGCCATGTTCAGCGAATATGTGCCGCCGGGCGTAAAAACGATGCGGGAAGAGTCCGCAAGATTAAAAAACGACGCGAAACTTTTGCGCGCTTCGAATATTAATCGATCTGCCCGCCGCGTTAACGAGTAGCCGCCGCGTCCCGGATTTACGCCGAAACTGCCGACGGCGCGCTCGACCGCGCGCGTAACGGACTTTGGTTTCGGATAGGATGTGGACGCGTTGTCCAGATAGATCAGCCGCCTGGCGGACATAACGCCTCTTTATGACGAATCATGAAAACCCTGTCACGGTATATTGCTTAAAACCTTTTTTGCGTTCTCGCAGTCCATTCTTATCTGCTCCTTTAGATCATCGACGGAATCGTACCTTTGCGTTTCGCGCAGCTTTTTGTAAAAAGATATCTCCAACTCCTTTCCCAGGAGGTCTTCGTTGAAATCGAAGAGGTGCGTCTCTATTCCCGGCACGTCCACGTCGAATGTAGGAATGACGCCGACGTGCGTGGCGGAGTCGTACAGTTTTCCTTTCCATTTGGTTCTGGTCGCGTAAATGCCCGCCCCGGGCACGGCCTCCACCAATTCACCCAGGTTCCCCGTTGGGAAACCTAGAGTTTTTCCCCTTCCCGCACCCTTTTTTACTATACCGCTCACGGAATGCTGCCTTGCAAGAAGCCTCGCGGCTTTTTCCACATCGCCCTCGCTGATAAGGCGGCGTATAAGCGAACTCCTTACCCTTTCGCCGTCTACGATAACTTCCGAAATTTCGTAAACGCCGAAGTCGTGTACTTTGCCTTCGTGTGCCAGGCTGTTTACGTTCCCCGACCGGCCCGATCCGAAATGGAAATCGTGCCCCACATACAGCTCCCTCACTTTAAGCGGCAGTAACACGTCCTCCACAAAATCCCGCGGGCCATGCTGAGCGAACTGAAGCGTAAACTCGACTACAAGCGCGCCGTCCAGACCGCACTCTTCCAGGAGCGACAGTTTTTTTTTCAAAGTGGATAAGAGCGCCGGGGCGCGGCCGGGATAAAGAACGCTCGATGGATGCGGATCGAACGTAATAAGAAGCGCTGGGCAGTTTAGCTGTTCGGATTTGCGCTTCAGCCGGGAGAGCATCTCTCGATGACCCAAATGGACGCCGTCGAAGTTGCCTATCGTGGCTACGCAGCAGCCAAACTCTTCCCGAAACTCGTCAACGCTTCGTCCCACCTTCACACGTTGTCCCCTTCAAAATACGAGGAATAAATAAAAACACCGCGGCTAGTCATAATTGCGCTAGTTTAGCTTAAACGCGCGTGAATTGTTTTTTCGCGCGTTACCGTTACCTGGCCGGGTGGAGCTTTTTTGGGCTTTTTAACGTTTTTAACGTGAGCGTAAATCACAAGCCCCTTTTTATCCCTTGCCTTGGAAGAATATTTTAGCGCGAGGTTTGCCGCCTCCATAATCGTCGACTGCGGCAATTCCCGCCTGCCGCCGGCGCGAACCACCACGTGCGAACCGGGAAAATCGCGCAGGTGGAACCAGAGATCGTTGCCGTTGCTGGAGCGGACAAGTTCATCGTTGGAGAGATTATTTTTCCCCACGCGGATTTCAAAACCGTCCTTTGAGGTAAAAAGTCGAAACGGCGAACTCTTCTGCACTCCCTTGCGTTTGCCCGCCTGTGCGTGCGTACGTTCCGTTACGGCATCGTCTCTTCTAAACGGTTCCAGCTCCTCCATGCGCTTTGCGTTATCCAGTCCGCGCTTTTGCATCTCCAGGCTCTCCCGCCTTGTCTCCGCTTCTTGTAGCGCGCCATCTATCTTTTCGATACCGGTAACGTACTTACGGTAGTTTTTATAAAGGAGGTTCACGTTTTGGGCGGGCGACAGTTCCGGCTTAAGCGGCACGGTCACATTTTTACCGGTTTCCGGGTCGGGCAGTTCTACCGACTTCGCGCCGCGTTTTAACCTGTCGAACCAGGTTTTACAAAGGTCCCCCCACATTTTGCAATGGCTGTAGGCTGTTAGTCGATCGCGGTCTTTTGTAAGTGAGGCGATTAACCTGCGGCATTTTGTTGTCTCTTTCTTCACGGCCGCAAGAAGGGCCCTTTTTTCCGCCTCGAAACTTTCACCGGCAATTATTTCTTTATAGCGTTTTTCCAGTTCGGCGGACGGCGAGCCGTCAAAGTCCGCCGGCACTTCCCTTTCGCCCACCCGCGGAGCATCGTACGTGACGCCCGTTTTGACCGGCGGTTTCGATGCGTATCCGGCGCAGCCGAGGACGACCGACTCCATGTCGGTAAGCCATAAACCGCCGCCTCGGTACATCCGGCAGAAAAGCGTATGGCCTCCCGGCTCGAAGCGGAGTTCCAATTGGCGGTCGTTTACTCTTACAATCGCTTCCGTAAGGCGGCAGCCGGAAAGATGCTTTCGTAAAAGCCGCGCGAAAGGGTCCGGCGACGTGGGAGCGGCGGACCTATTCCCCGTAATGTATGCCGTGTGAAAACGCGGACGCACGCTGATAAAAAGCCGCCTTTTGTTCTCCTCGCGAAAATGGATCACAAGATCGTGCCGGTCGATAAGGTGCACTTTTGCCACCCGGCGGCCGCCGAAGAGTTCCATCAGTTCATCGGCAACAGCCGCCAGCTCTGAACTGGTAATGCTCACATTGGATTCCCGCGTAATCGTACGTTCATACGGTTTATTCTAAACCGCTTTAACGATGAATAATCCGTGTAAGCCGGCATAAGCGTAGTCGGGCTTGACTTGGCATAAATTAAAAATATAGTCTGTTTTGATGAAAGACGAGCTGAATTCATATTTCGGCGAAGGGATAAATATGCGCGGCGTGCTCAAGTTCAGGGGCGCGCTTCGCTTCGATGGTAACTTCCAGGGAGAAATCGTCACGGACGACACCCTCATTGTCGGGAAAACAGCCAAACTGGAAGCGAAAATAAGCCTGGGCTCTCTTTTCAACATGGGCTTTATAAAAGGCGACGTGCGCGCGAGCAAGCGGGTCTCGATTTTCGCCGATAGCCGTCTGGACGGTAATCTGGATACGCCAACCCTTATCTCTGAAGAAGGGGCGCAGTTTACGGGTAGCTGTACGATGCCGTCCGAAAAACGGGCGGTGAAGCCGTCTAAAAAGGAACCGGGACTTAAAACCGGAATGGCACAAAATTATCCGGAGAAAATGCGTGACGCCGCCCAGGTTTCAGTAAAGCCGGTTGTGCGCCAAAGCGCCGGGTCCAAACCGAAGTCGAGGAAAAAGATATTTACCGCGGCGGCGGTAACATTGCTGGTCGCGCTGGGCAGCGGCACGGCATACATGATCAACAACTGGAAAACAACGGTCGGTGAATACCCTCTTTCGCGTTACGTTTATGAAAAGTTCGCTCAAAACGCCGATTACAAGCTGGCTGTGCTGGGCGACATCTACTTCAACGAAAAAAAGTACAAGGACGCGGCGCGGGTGTACCTCAGGATGAAAGAACTCTCCAAGAACGATTTCAGCAGGACAAACAGGCTGGCAACATCGCTTGAAATGGGCGGGCACACCGGCGAAGCGGTATCTTATATGGAAGATGCCCTATATAAAAACGGCTACGACCCGGAGTTGGCGGACAGGCTGAAGCAATACTACATAAACGAGAAAAAGGTCGCAAACCTTATAAGCCTTCAGGAGTTGATGGTCGCCAATAATCAGTCCGACATGGAGATGACAAGGAAGTTGTTCGAGCTTTACGAGGACAATGACAGGCTCGAAGAGGCGTTGAATATTTATGTAAGTAAACTGGCCTCTTCACCCATGACGGTGAAGGATATCGCGCAGGTCGGACGCCTCGAAAAGGACCTCGATCGGATGGACGACGCCATCAAGACCTTCACAAAGCTGGTGGCGGTGAGTCCCAGGGAGATTGACGGACACTTGGAACTGGCCTACCTGTATCACAAAACAGGCCTCGAAGCCAAAGCAGTACAGGAATTCTATAAAGCCGCGAGGATAGACCCGAAAAATGTAGAAGCGATTAATAACAAAGGTTTCATAAAGCTGTCGAGGAACTTGAGCGCTAAGGCGATTGAATACTTTAATCTGGCGCTTGCCGAGGACGACAAAAACCTCCGCTCTTTCCTGGGCCTCGCCACGACTTACAGCAAGCTGGGCAATGGAGAAAAGGCTGAGCTGTACTGCAAAAAAATACTGGAAATCGATCCGTCTTACAGCCCCGCGCTTAACAGGCTCGCGTGGGTTTATGCGCGTGACAACAAAAACCTCGACGAGGCCGAAGAATATTCCCTGGCCTCCATGAAATACAACCAGGACCTGCCCGACTACCTGGACACGCTGTCCGAAGTCTATTACAGAAAAAAAGAGTACAAAAAAGCCGTTGATCAAATGCGGCGCGCCCTTGAGGCACGGCCGAACAACAGGTATTACCAGTCGCAAATGAGGAAGTTCCTCGCCGCGTTAAAAAGGTTCGATCCCAAAACCTACGCGGAAATTAAGCAAAAAAAACAAATCAAGCAAAATGTTAAGGAACAGGCAAAGCAGAAAGCTGTTGCAGATGCCCTTGAAAAGGAAAAACTGGAGGCTAAACGAAAACAAGAGGCGAAAGCGGTAGCAGACAAAATCGCCGAACGCGAAGCGGAGATACAAAAACAGGCGAGAAAAAACGCTGAACGGCAAGCTGCGTTAAAGGCGGAGCAGGCCGCGCAACCCCAGGCGGAATCAAAACCGAAAAAGGTTCCAAACGAAACGGCGACAGAGCCTGTCGGTGAAAACATCGCGCCTCCGGAAGATAATACGGAGGCGGTCGATACGGAAGCCGTAGGAGAGCAGAAACAGTGACATGATTGAAGGAATCTACTACGAGCAAAAGGCGATGGAAACCGGCACGATGGGCACACGGCAAACTTCCGCGGAAACGCACGCCCTTCACTACTGGTTAAAGGAAAACGAGAACGGTGATGTAGATATATACTATCTGAAGCCCGACTCCACACCAACCGCCATCGTGGTTGAAACCATCGCGAAAGATGATTTCGAAAAAAGGTTCAAGGACTGCTCAACCCACGCATGCGAGTTCAAGAAAAAGACACCCGAGGAAAAAAAGGCGGAAGCCGCGGAGAAAAAGATACAGCTCGGTGAAAAACATCTGGCAAAAAACGAGTTCAACGCCGCTACATTCGAATTCGGGCAGGCGCTTAAGGTGGATAATCAAAACCTCAATGCCCATTTCGGAAAGGGGAAGGCTCACATAGCGCTCGGCGAAACTGATAAGGCAAAAGAACACTTCAACAAGATGGCCCATAATAAGGAACTGTACACGGAAGAGCATAAGCACATATTCAACGAACTCGGTATAACGCTGCGGCGCAACGGGATGTATGAAGAAGCGGTAAGTAACTACAAAAAAGCTCTGGATATCGACACGAACGACGAAGCGCTTTATTACAACATGGCCAGGGCCTATAAGGAATGGGGGAAATCGCCCGAGGCGCTGACAAATATACAAAAAGCAATCCAGCTAAACCCGGGATTTGCGGAAGCGCTTAATTTTTTCAAGACACTTCAGTAACCCGAATCTCGTTTTAATTGCAAACAGGCGCAGCACAGATGTAGCCGCCATGAATTGGAATGAACAGGGAAATAAAAAAACCCGCTCCGCCTTTCGGCAAAACGGGTTATGAAATCTAGTCGGTAAAGGGAAATCAGCCCGCCTGGCTTTCGACCTCTTCCGCCTCTTCCGCCACCTGTTCAATCGGAGTGTCGAAAATTTGCCGTTCTTCCGGAATATCCCCGTCTATAGCTTCCCGGTACTCATCAAAAATTCTTGTTTCCACTTCCCTGCGGAAATCGGTGTTTATCGGATGCGCGATATCCTGGTACTTGCCGTTTTTCCTGCGGCGGCTGGGCATCGATACGAAAAGCCCGTTTTTACCCTCTACGATCTTGATATCTTTTATCACCAGCGCGTTATCAAGCGTCATCGATACGTACGCCCTTAACCGCTCGTCCGTGACCGGTCTTATGACTACTTCGGTTATCTCCATTTCAACCTCCCTCTACTTAATGCGTGTTCTTAATTGCTCCATGGAATGTACCGTTCTTGCAGCGGCGCACCACCATGACCCTTTGGAAATTTCGAGATATGCGGATTGCAACCCCCTTTTGTTTTTAAACAGCCCGAAAACTGTGGAACCGCTGCCGGATACCATTGCTCCCAAACTTCCCATTGCCAATAACCGGCGCTTTATTATTCCGATAACGGGATGCCGTCGTTCCACGACCGGTTCCAAGTCGTTTTCCAGCATACCAACCATTTCGTTCAGCAGGTAAACCCGTTTCGGACGCGGGGAAATTTTATCCAATCGGCGACGGTTTGTCAATTGCCGGTCAAACAGTTTGTAAATATGGGCTGTAGACACTTTAAGCCTCGGTTTTACCAGCAACAGATAATGCCGGCCGCCGCTCGGAACATGGCTGAGTCTGTCACCTATACCGGTGGCCCAGGCGGTTGGCGCGTAAAGAAAAAACGGTACGTCCGCCCCGAGTTTTGCTCCGATCGCCCGCAGTTCATTATTTGAAAGCTGACGTTTCCACAGCCGGTTCAGCGCCGACAGAGCGGTGGCGGCGTTTGAACTTCCCCCACCCAACCCCGCGCCTGACGGTATCCTTTTTTCAACCCTGATGGTTACTCCGGGCAGCCCCGGCCGCCATAGCGACTTTGCCGAGAGATAGACTAGATTTTTATATTGCGGTATCGACTTGTCGGAACAGACTACGCGTATCTTTCCGCTCGGTTCCGCCTGAAACGTCATGACGTCGCAAAGGTCCACCATCTGGAAGAGGGTCGCCAGGTTGTGATACCCGTCTTTTCGCTTGCCGATGATTTTAAGGATAAGGTTAATCTTTGCGGGCGACAGCGCTTTAACGGATCCCCGCCGCATCTACCGTTTCCCTCCGTCGCCGTTTTTGTTTTTTTTATCAGCCTCTTCCAGCATATTTTTTAAAAGCCCCATCTCCTGCGCCATCTCCCGGCTCGCTTTCGACAGGCGGGTTATCGCCACGGTAAGTCCCAGCACCAGTATCAGTATCAGGAAAATGGCGTAAACGATTATCGCGTTGGATGCCATCTGGAAGCCTGCGAATTTCGCAAGCCCGCCTATGCTGTCGCCGAAAACGGACAGAAAAAGAAAGCCGCCGCCGACGAAAAACCAGATAAGCGAATAGCTTTCCTTTAAAAGTTTTCGGCGCACCAGTTCGAATATAACCGCGATAAAACCGAGCGACGCCGCAACGGCGAACAGATGCAGTTTAAGGCTCAAACTTTTTTCCTTAACCTGGTCAATACAAGTCCCAGTGTTACTTTTACCATATAATAAAGTCCGGTTGAAAAACCGATGCTCGATACTCCCCCCTGACGCCTACGCATGGCAACGGGAACCTCCACAACCTTGTACCCCCTTCTGGCGGAAAGGATAATCGACTCCGGCTCCGGAAAGTCGAACGTATACTCCTGCGCGAACAGCTCCATAACGCGTTCGTTGACCAGCCTGAAGCCGGATGTAACGTCATGCACCTTAAAACCGGTAAGCATGTTTATCCAGCCGGAAAAAAACCGTATCACCTGCCTGCGCAGGAAAAGCGACTTGAAACCGGCCGCCTCCCTGTCAACAAAGCGTGAACCTATAACCATGTCCGCGCCGGAGCTTTCCATCTCCTTTATCAGCAGCGGTATCTCGTCGGGCCTGTGCTGTCCATCCGCGTCGCACTGCACCGCGTACTTAAAACCGTTACGGAGCGCGAACCGATAGCCGGTCTGCATCGTCACTCCTATTCCCATGTTTACCGGCATGTCTATTACGCGCACGCCCGCTTCGCGGGCCGATATCGGCGTATCATCTTCGGAACCGTCGTTTATAACAACGATCTGGGAGCGGTCGTATCTGCCTTTCAGGCCGTTAAGCGTACGCGGAAGAGCCTTCTCCTCATTATAGGCGGGAACGATTATCGCAACCTCCGAGTCGTCCATAAACTATTTTTCACCCATTATTCTTCTCATCGGAAGCCGGAATTTTCTCATAAGGGAAAGTTGGGCCAAAGTCCCGACCCTTTTCAGTTTGCGGTTGGAAGCTCTTTTTTTCAACATCTTGGGCAGTTTTATCATCATGTCGACGTTGGCCCTCATAATCGCCGATAAAAGCGGCAGGACTCCGTTATCACTTGTGGCGCCTGCGGCGGAACTCCCACGCCCCGCGAGCAGAAATACGGTCAGCAGATAACGCCACAGCGTCACGAATGGAACAAGCGGAAGCGCGACGGCCGGAAAGTTCTTGACGGCAACCCAGAAACGGTTTCTCTCGACAAGGTAAAGTTTGCGGCTGGAGTATCTGCCCATCGTCATTGAGTAGTAGTGGGTAACTACCGCCCCCGGGGCGGCGGCCGCCTTCCAGCCGGCGAATCGGAGCCGCAGGCCGAGGTCGCTGTCCTCACAGTAAGCGAAAAAGTCTTCGTCAAAAAATCCGGCCTCTTTCAACGCCGATGCGCGGTACATGCAGGCACAGCCGCTCGGCATCAACACTTCCATCGGCGCACTTAGTTGCGGTATCGGTTTTCCCCTGAAAGCCTGGCGCGACATGCCGTCGAAAGCCACACCGAGGCCGATGGAATCGAGCGACTGCCTGTCGTTGCCGTCCACGACGACCGACGCAACCATGCCGATTTTCGGGTCCGGCAGCGCCGCGTTTAACATCGACTCTATCCAGCCGGGCGATGCGACCGCATCGTTATTTATCAGCGCAACGTACTGCCCGCGCGCTTTCGCGAAACCGGCGTTGTTGCCGCCCGCGAAGCCGCGGTTTTCCGGCAGCCTTACGTAGACGGCCTCGGGGAAATCCCAGTCCAGCAGCGACTTGATGTTTTCCGTAGAGCCGTTATCGACGACGATTACCTCGACGTTTTTATAACTCTGCCCGTCAAGGCTCGTCAGACACCTTTTCAGCAGATGGATGTTATCCAGCGTGACAACTATCACCGATACCAACGGCTGGCTATCCATATCGACCATCAACGAATAATACCACCCGCTTACAGCGGGATGAAATTTGCCGGCGCCCGTTTGCAACGGGGGGCGATATGCTGGCGCTACAACAGAAAGCCGGTTAAAAACCAACTGATAATGTTTTTTTACGGCTCCGCCGAAATTTGCCGTCCGCCCAGCGGACCGGCTTTGCCGTAATCGCCTCCACCTGCAAGGTGGGGATGGTATAGAATTATCAGTTAACGGTCAGACGAAAACGGGCCGATGCCCGAATGAACGATTTTGTCATGGAGAGCCTGTCGAACCATCCTTCGACAAGTTCCCCACCCTGTCTCTCTGGACAAGCAGGATGACAAGGAGAAGGGAAGCTGATGGCGGAAGCGGCCAGGATACTGGTAATAGACGACGACGAAAATATGCGCGCGGCGATTGCCGAGGCTCTCAGACGCGCGGGTTACAGCGTCGATACGGCCGATGACGGCCGGTCCGGCCTCAACAAAATGGAGGCTAACGATTACAACCTGACGGTCGCCGACATCAATACGCCCCAAAAGGGAGGCATGGAATTCCTTGAGCAGGTAAAAAAGGTAAACCCGGATAGAGCCGTTGTGTTGATAACGGCCCACGGCACTGTTGAGACGGCTGTGGAGGCGATGAGAATGGGCGCGGACGACTATCTGTTAAAGCCGTTTTCCGCCGATGCGCTTGAGCGCGTCGTCAGACGATTGCTTGGCGGCGAGCCGCGCGCTCCGCAACAGCGGCCCGTTCCGCAGCGACAGACATCCGCCTCCGGGAGCGGAAGGACAAACAGTCGCGAGATAATAACTCAAAACAGAAAAATGAAGGCAATCCTCGATTTGGTGGAGAGGACGGCCGCGTCAAGGGCGTCGGTGCTGATACACGGAGAAAGCGGTACCGGCAAGGAGCTGGTGGCCAGGCATATACACATTCGGTCGGACCGCGCGTCCGGGCCTTTCGTTGCGATAAACTGTGCCGCCCTGCCGGAGAGCCTGCTGGAAAGCGAGCTGTTCGGCCACGAAAAAGGCTCCTTTACCGGCGCGATAGCGAAAAAGATAGGCAAGTTCGAGCTGGCCGATAAGGGAACGATACTTCTCGACGAGATAACCGAGATGGATAATGGATTGCAGGCAAAACTGCTCCGCGTCCTTCAGGAAAAAGAGCTGGACAGGGTCGGCGGCGGCTCGCCGGTTCCTATCGACGTGCGCGTTATCGCCACCACCAACAGGCCGGTTCAAAAGATAATCGAGGAAGGCGGTTTCAGGGAAGACCTCTACTACCGCCTCAACGTGATACCGATAGACCTCCCCGCACTGCGCGAAAGGATGGACGACCTTCCGATGCTGGTCCGTCACTTTATCGAAAAGTTCGCGGCGGACTCCGGCAGGAATGTGACGGGAATATCGGACGAGGCAACGGCCGTGCTGAAAAAATGCCGGTTCAGGGGTAACGTGCGCGAACTGGAAAACGTGATGGAGCGAGCCGTCCTGCTAGCAAGGAGCGCCACGATTGAAACCGCCGATCTTTTCATGCTGCCCGCCGGGGAGGAGGAGCCCGGGAGCGAAAAAATCGAAGCGGATCCGGCATTGGGAACGGTGGAAGAGATGGAGCGCAGATTGGTGCTGGGCACGCTGGAGCGGGTCGGGGACAACCGGACGCAGGCGGCAAAGGAACTCGGCATCTCGATACGCACCTTGCGCAATAAGCTCAACGCATATAAGAATAAGAAGAAGGATTAATGAAAGAAGAGAAGCTGGAATATTCAAAAGTGTTATATGAAAACAGTCCTCCCCTTTCCAAGGGTAGGTGGCGCGTAGCGACGGAGGGGTTGGTACTACAGGCGCCCTCGCCTGTAGTGCGCACAGCCGGGGGCGGCTATGCTACCGGGACCACAACCCTTTATTCCTAAAGAGTTGTTAGGCAGGAGTTGAGATGACGGAAGAACGTTTTTTTTCACTGGGGCGCTACCTCAAAAAAACCTTCGACGAGCGCGTCCACAAAATAAGGATAAGCGTGGACGACCCGACCGAAGGCGCGGCAGAACAGCATAATATTATGCTCTGCACCGGCGGGCCGATAGACTCGTCCCCGACAGAGGCGGAACCGCTCACAGTTACGGAGCAGTTAAACAGGTCGAAGGAGAGAATCCGGAAGCGATTCAAGACCGGCAAATTTATTGCCCATCTCCAGACAGGCGCCGGATCGTGCGTATCGCTGGAATCGTTATCGGAAAAAGTCGATGATGTAATCAACGATAACGAAATTATTGGGATTACCTTTTGCGCCAGGCCGGAGTGTATGTCGAAATCGTTCATCAAGTTTTTCGCCGATACATCCGAATATATCCATACGTGGCTGGAGCTGGGGGTGATATCGCTGAATGACGAGACTTTGAGCCGCATCGGGATGAAACATACTCGCGGCGGCGTGCGGCGCGTCATACAGGAGTTGATGGGCACGCAACTGCGCATCGCGCCCCACATTGTGCTGGGTCTGCCGGGCGAGAGCGACGAGATGACGCGCGATACGATGAGGGAAACGGCCGCGCTTTCCATTCAAGGGATAAACATCCACAACTATTACCTGCTAAACGGGGACCCGCTTGTGGAACAGTATAATAGTGGAGAGCTTCAGCTTCTGGAAAGGGAGCACTACGTCAGCCTCGTATGCGATTTTATAGAAGCGCTGCCGCCGGATGTAGTACTGCATCGGATAGTGGGCGAGGCCGACCGCGATCGTCTCGTCGCGCCGCAGTGGACGCTCGAAAGAAAAGAGACCCTTGCGCTCATCAGCGCGGAGATGGAAAAACGTGACACCAGCCAGGGGAAAAATCTTGTCGAGATGCCGTCAGGTTTCGGCGCGTAAATCGTGATCGAATTTTCGATATTCGGACGCAGGTGACGCGCGCTTTTTTTCGGCCCCTCGCGGCGGCCGCGATTTTTTTCGCCTCGGTTCCAGCCGCCGCGCAAAGCGGAGACATCGATCTTCGTATCGCGCTGGCGCTTAAGGCTCCGGAAGTTTCCCTTTCGTCCGGCGGCGGGGTTTTTCGCATTACATCCGCGAAAAGCGGAAGGCTTTTAAACAGTGGCCCAATGAGCGAGATAACCGTAAGACCGCACAGGCAGGGAATAAAGATAAACGATCTGGTGTTCCCCGTCACAAGCGTCAGGATAACGTCTCCGAACGGTACCGTTTCGATGGGCGGCAGAAAATACCGGGGCTACTTTGTAGTGCGCGCGACCGAGGGCGGCCTGATTAATGCGATAAACCATGTGGGACTGGAGGATTACCTGCTCGGCGTTGTGCCGTCCGAGATGCCGGTGGACTGGCCT
>JBHHVT010000040.1:0-13240 GCA_046754425.1 Nitrospinota bacterium
TTATCGCAAGGGGAGGATTTTTTCAAATATCGACTTTTTCAGGTTCGACTACTTATCACACAGCGATGATGGCGCC
Organism: Nitrospinota bacterium; assembly: GCA_046754425.1. Classification (GTDB taxonomy): domain Bacteria; phylum Nitrospinota_A; class UBA7883; order JACRGQ01; family JACRGQ01; genus JBHHVT01. The sequence goes on from JBHHVT010000040.1 coordinate 77, forward strand.
AGCATATTGCCTGCCCATGCAATGGGCTAACGGAGCGCGCTGTGTATATCCGGTGGAATGCGTATCGGTTTTTTCTTATCACTGCTTATGCATGCCATCCTCGTTGAGCCGGTCGCGATCAGTCGGTCGTCAGATTTCCTGCTCACCACATAATGGACGGTAAAACTGCTGTTTTTGACATCATCTACTTTGGTTTCGATAACAAGCCTGTCTCCATAAACCGCCGGCTGTATATAGTTCACTGTTGCGTTAACGACGGCGAACACGACGCCTTTTTTCTGGTAGTCCGTGAGAGAAATATTTTTGTCCGTCAGTAATTTTGTACGCGCGCGCTCAAAATATCGAAGGTAGTTGGCATAGTAAACAACCCCGGCGCAATCAGTATCCTCATGATAAATATCAATCTCCATTAGCCGCTATCCGAACGCCACGTCGAGTATCATCATTATTGTAAATCCGACCATCAGGCCGATGGTCGCCTGATCCGCATAGCCGTTGTTTTGCGACTCCGGTATTAACTCCTCGGCAACAACATAAATCATGGCTCCCGCCGCGAACGCCATCGCATAAGGAAGAATCGGTTTAGCAATGACTACCGCCGCCGCGCCCACCACACCACCTATAGGTTCAACCGCGCCCGACAACTGTCCGTACCATAAACATTTAAACTTTGGCATCCCCTCTCGTCTTAACGGCCATGAAACAGCGGCGCCTTCCGGAAGATTCTGGATGCCTATCCCAAAAGCGAGAATCATCGCACTTGTTAACGTCGCCTCTGGATAACCGGCCGCCGCCGCGCCAAAAGCAACCCCGACGGCAAGGCCTTCCGGGATATTGTGAAGGGTTATGGCCAGTACGAGCAGAGTGCTTCGATGCCAGGATGTTTTAACACCCTCAGTTTCATCATCGGGAAACCCGGGATGCAGATGCGGGAGCAGTCCGTCAAGCAGACGCAATACAAAGCCGCCAAATAAAAACCCGACGGCGGCGGGAAACCAGGAACCGATATTGTTTGCCGCCGATAGCTCTATGGAGGGCTGGAGCAGGCTCCAAAAGCTCGCGGCAATCATCACTCCGGCGGCAAAGCCCAAGGTCACATCAAGGCTTTTCCTTTTCATCTCTTTTCCCAAAAAGACCACAGACGACCCAAGCGCCGTCATAAACCATGTGAAAACGGTGGCGGTCAAGGCCTGCATGACCGGATGCAGGTTTTGGAACCAAAGCATTATTAACCCGACTACCCTTATATGATAAAAATAAAAGCCGCTTGAGCGCGCGGATGATTAATCCTCAATGGCGCTAAGAATATCTCTTTCGTGTTCCTCCTCCTGTATGAGTATGTCTTCGAGAACGCGCCTTAGCGCGTACTCACCAAGCGATTCTGCCTCTTTGATTCTTTCCCGGTAGCTCTCTATCGCATGCCTTTCGCCTTTCAGATCCTGTTTCAACATCTCCAGACTGTCGGTGGATATTTCTCTTTTTTCAACTTCTACGGTAGGCGTTCCACCCAGATACTCAATCTGCTCGGATATCGCCACTGCGTGTTGTATCTCCTCGTTAACGTGGACTATCAGCTCCTTTTGTATCGCCATGTACCTTGAACCGGTAATTACCGCGGCATGCTGAATATATTGGACAGCGGCGGCGTATTCCCACTCCAGGTCTTTGTTAAGCTTTGCAATCAACTCCTCTTTTGTTATCGCCATGCTTCTCCCGTATCTGAGCGGTTCCAACCGCAAGGTTTCTTTACACGAACTTTTAATCAATATTGAGTAAATTTATCCCCGGGCGTTCCGCAGATCGGGCAATTACGCGCTGGCTTACCGAATTCTATGTAACCGCAAACCGGGCAGAGGTAAACCTCCACATCGAGGTCTTGCCCAGCCTTAACTGCTTCCAGCGCTTTTGTGTATAACGCTGCGTGTACCTTTTCCGCTTCCACCGCAAACCGAAACATCTTTTTCGCCTTATGCCCCTCCTCCTCTGCCTGTTTCAGCATGGGCGGGTACATCTCGGTGAACTCGTAAGTTTCGCCGTCTATGGCCGTTTGCAGATTTTCCTCTGTGGACTTTATTCCGTCAAGCGCCCTCAAATGTCCCTCCGCATGGAAAGTCTCGGCCTCCGCGGTCGCCCTAAATAGTCTCGCGATATTTTTGAATCCATCATTTTCTGCCTTTTTGGCAAACGCAGAGTATTTCCGGTTGGCCTGACTCTCGCCGGCAAAAGCGGTCTGTAAATTTTCTTCTGTCGTTGGCATGATTATGTACTCCTTTAAACTTTTTATGGCAGTTAAGACGGTAATCGCCGTCCTATTGAACAAAAGTTAGAAGGTTTATTTTAACGTATATTCGGCTAATCTCGATACCGGAATAATCAACCCTTTTTGTGCTCCCTATCCCTTTCCCTTACCCATATCTCTTCCATTTCGCCAAGCGTCGCCGTAGTTATGTTCTTATCGTTTTCGGAAAAGTGCTTTTCAATCGCTCCGAACCTGCGAATAAACTTGTTTATCGACTTTTTCAACGCGTCATCGGCATCCACATCGATGAACCGCCCCAAATTGACGATTGCTATAAGCATATCTCCAATCTCTTCAACGATATTTTCATGGTCGTTATTTTTCCTGGCCTGCTGAAGCTCCTCCCATTCTTCCTCCACCTTCTTCCACACATCCTCCGTTTTTGGCCAGTCGAACCCTACCCTCGCGGCTCTCTCCTGAATCCTTTTCGCTCTAATCAATGCCGGCAGCGAAGCGGGAATTCCGTCCAGTATGGAATCGCGCTTTTTCTCTTTCTGCTTTATCTGCTCCCACCTTTCCAGAACTTCGTCCGAACTCTTCAGACTGTCGGCACCGAAGACGTGCGGGTGGCGGCGAATCATCTTTTCGCTAATCTCAGTGAGAACATCCTCAAGGGTAAAAGTCCCCTTTTCCTTTGCAAGACGGGAATGAAAAATCACCTGGAACAGCAGGTCTCCCAGCTCCTCCCTAAGCATCGCGTCGTCGCCCGATTCTATCGCCTCTATTACCTCGTAAGCTTCCTCGATGAGATAATTCTTCAGGCTTTCATGAGTCTGCTTGCGGTCCCAGGGACAGCCGTCCTCCTCCCGTAACCGGTCCATGATGGCGGCAAGGTCGCTCAATTTCTTGTCCATTAAAGCCATTTTACCAGAGCAGGCCGAAGCCTGTGCCGTACTTACAGAAAGTCGGTACATATAAATGACTCCCGGAAGGGAAAATTGCTCGAGAAAATTACCCGTGCTCTATCATAAATAAAAGTATAAACTATACTTTTCATATTATTTCCGTAAACCTGATTGTTATTCGCGGCATATAGGGAAGAGGGATGGGCAAACTGCTGTTAGAAATAGGAACCGAGGAGATACCATCATCGTATATCCAACCGGCCGTTAGACAACTAAGTGATATACTGGGAAACAAGCTTGTGGAATCCATGCTTGAACCAGAAGACAGACCAGAGCCTTCAATAATCAGCTTTGCCACACCACGGCGGCTTGCCATAGTTGTAGATGACATTCCTGTAAAACAGCAAAAAAGGACCAATAAAGTTAACGGCCCGCCTAAAAAGGCGGCCTTCGATAAAGACGGCAACCCGACTAAAGCGGGCCTCGGATTTGCGATAAAATATGGAAAACAGGTTGATGACCTGCAGGTAGAAGATACACCTAAAGGCGAGTACACCTACCTCGAAATAGAGGAAGGCGGTGAGGACTCGGCGGATGTGCTGAAAACAATTCTTCCGGAAATTATTTCGGGAATCACATTTTCTAAAACTATGCGATGGGGTTCCGGTGAACTGCGTTTCACAAGGCCGATACGCCACGTCCTCGCGCTTTTGGGTGGCGAGACTATCAAGTTTTCCATGGATGGGCTGAAGTCTGGTAATACTACATTCGGTCACCGGTTCATGTCTAACGGAATTATATCCATCGATTCTCCCGAAAACTACGAGACGCTTTTGGAAAAGGCAGGCGTTATCGTTGACCCGCAAAAACGAAAGAAGATTATAAATAAATCGCTTGAAGAGGCTGGGCAGAAAACCGACGCATCCGCCGTACCGGACGATGGACTGGTTGATACGGTTTGCTACCTCACCGAAAGCCCGGTAGCTGTGGTCGGTTCGTTCGATGAAAAATACCTCGACCTGCCGCGCGAATTGCTGATAACCGTAATGAAACACCACCAGAAATATTTCGCAATGGAAAAAACGGACGGTAAACTTGCAAACAGTTTTGTCGCATTCAGCAACATTGATTGTGCCGACCTCTCTGTTGTAAGAAAAGGATACGAACGGGTTCTGGAAGCCCGCCTCTCTGACGCCAGGTTTTTCTTCGACGATGACAGAAAACATCCGCTGTCGCATTTCCGTGAAAAGCTAGGCAGCGTCGTCTATCAAAAAGGCCTCGGCACTATGGCGGATAAAACGGAGAGGATAAAAGGTATCGCCGCACAGGTCGCGGAATTAATCTGCCCCGGAAAAAAAACGCAAGTAGAAACCGCCGCAGACTGTTGCAAAGCGGACTTAACGACCAGCATGGTTTACGAGTTCCCGGAACTGCAGGGAATCATGGGGCGCGAGTACGCAAAGGCGCAGGGCGAGAATTCGGAAGTGGCTTCGGCAATCGACGAATATTACAAACCGCGCTTTTCCGGCGACGAGCTTCCATCGAGTGATGTTGCGGCCGCCGTCGCACTTGCAGACAAGATAGACACAATATGCGGAACTTTCGCTATGGGCCATATTCCTACCGGCTCCGAGGACCCATTCTCGCTAAGACGGCATGCAAACGGCATCGTGAGGATATTGCTAACGGAGTATGGAGAAAAACTCTCACTCTACAAACTCACGGGTCATGCAATAAGTTCCCTTCCTAATGACGTGATAAAAGATACAAAAGAGCTTTATCGCAATGTTGATACTTTTTTAGCCAACAGAATAAAAAGTGACTTCCAGTCACGCGGCTTTTCGTTCGACGTGATAGACGCGATTCTGGAAGCAAATCAGGTTTACTATTTACCCGACGCCCTGAAGCGGTGCGAGGCGTTAGAGGAGATGAAAAAGGAAGATTACTGTGAAAACCTGTCCATTTCATTCAAGCGGGCGGCAAATATAGTAAAGGAACATTTTTCCACGGACATCGACGAATCTCTGCTTAAAGAGGCGGTTGAGAAAGAACTGATGGCCTCCCTTAAAAAACGGGAAGAAAACCTGGCGCCGCTTGTAGAATCGAGAGATTATGAAAGCGCACTCAAAGAGATTGCGGAAATACGGACGGCTGTGGACAGTTTTTTCGATGGCGTTATGGTTATGGTTGACGATCAAATACTTAAAGAAAATCGGTTGAGCATCTTGCGGCGAGTTGTGAATCTTTTTGAAAAGGTTGCCGATTTTTCAAAACTGGTCTTTAACAGGTAGAGGAATAAAGTGGCATCAAAGAAATACATTTATTTTTTCGGTAACGGCAAGGCCGAGGGCGGCGCCAAAATGAAAAACCTTCTTGGCGGCAAAGGCGCCAACCTCGCCGAGATGTGCAACGAGGGAGTGCCGGTGCCGGCGGGCTTTACTATAACGACCGACGCCTGCGTTTACTACTTCAAACACAACAACAAATATCCCGTCGGCCTTAAGAGCCAGATAGATAAAAACCTGAAGCGTCTTGAAAAATCGATGGGGCTGAAGTTCGGCAATCGCGAAAAACCGCTTCTACTCTCCATCCGTTCCGGGGCCAGAGCGTCCATGCCGGGAATGATGGACACTGTCTTGAACCTCGGTCTGTCAGACGTGACTATCCCCGCGATAATAAAGCTCACCGAAAACCCCAGGTTTGCGTATGACTCCTACCGCCGATTCATACAGATGTTCGGGAATGTCGTTCTCGGAATAAATTCCGAACTGTTTTCAAAGATTCTCGAAAAGAAAAAGAAAACCGAAAATGCCGAATTTGATGCCGACCTAAACTCCGCGGCGCTGAAAGAACTTTGCGGAGAATACCTGCGTGCGGTGAAAGAAGCAACAGGCAAGCCTTTCCCGCAAAATCCGGAAGCCCAGCTTACATTGGCCATAAACGCCGTGTTCGATTCATGGAATACCGAGCGAGCCAAGGATTACCGCCGTCTTTATAAAATCCCGTCGGACTGGGGAACGGCGGTAAACGTGCAGAGCATGGTATTCGGAAATATGGGCAAGGACTCCGGAACCGGCGTGGCATTCACGCGCGACCCATCCACAGGCGAAAACAGGTTTTACGGAGAGTTCCTCGTTAACGCGCAAGGCGAGGACGTCGTCGCGGGGATACGCACTCCGATGTCGGTCGACGGCATGGAAAAAGTATTTCCCACAGCCGCCAGAAATCTGCGGCGCATTGCGAAAAAACTGGAAAAACATTACGCGGACATGTTGGACCTGGAGTTCACCGTTCAGGATAAAAAACTCTACATGCTGCAGGCACGAGTTGGAAAGCGCACCGCGGCCTCGGCAATAAAAATAGCCGTCGACCTGTACGGAGAGCGTAAAATAACCAGGAAGGAAGCGATAAACCGTCTGCATCCGTCACAACTGGATCAGCTGCTGCACAAGACGCTCGACCCGAAGGCGAAACCGAATGTAATAACAAGAGGATTGCCAGCATCACCCGGCGCCGCAGTAGGACGGGTGGTCTTTACATCCGCCGCCGCGCGAAAAATGGCGGAAAAGGGACAGCCGCCGATTCTCGTCCGCTTTGAAACGTCGCCAGAAGATCTTTCCGGCATGAGCGTATCGCAGGGAATACTTACCGTTCACGGCGGGATGACATCACACGCGGCGGTTGTGGCGCGCGGTATGGGCAAGTGCTGCATATCGGCGGCCAGCGACATAAAAATAGACACGGAAGGCCGCCTGTTTATCGCAGGCAAAACGGTAGTCCACGAGGGGGACTGGCTTACGCTTGGCGGCACTAGCGGCCGTGTAATGCTGGGCAAAATGAAACTCGTCACCCCTGCTCTTTCCGATGTTTTTTACAAGTTCATGAAGTGGTCCGACGAGTACAGAACTCTCGGCGTTCGCGCCAACGCCGACACGCCGGCGGACGCGTTGCTCGCGCGCAGTTTCGGCGCCGCCGGTATAGGACTTTGCAGAACGGAACACATGTTCTTCGCCAAAGAGAGGATACTCGCCGTGCGCGAGATGATAATCGCCAATACAAAACAGGCCAGGAACAAGGCTTTGAAGAAATTACTACCAATGCAGCGCAGCGACTTTAAAGGCATCCTGAAAGCTATGGCTGGCTATCCGGTAACAATCCGCCTTCTTGACCCGCCGCTGCACGAATTCCTTCCCAAAACCAAGCATGAGATAGCTGGCGTTGCGCACGAGTTGGGTTTCCACGTTGCGGACGTAACCAGGCGTATTGAGGAACTGGGCGAGTCGAACCCCATGCTGGGACATCGTGGATGCAGGCTTGGGATAACGTCGCTTGATATTTACGAAATGCAGGTACGCGCCATCTTTGAGGCCACCGCCGAACTCCGCAAAAACGGGATTGACGCCAAACCGGAAGTGATGATACCTCTTATCAGTACGCAGGAAGAACTCTCAATCTGCAAATCGATGGTGGAAACCGTGGCCTCCGAAGTTTTGAAAGCGAAGAAAGTTAAATTCCCGTTAACCTGCGGCACAATGATAGAGTTACCTCGTGCTGTCCTGGTTGCGGACAAGCTCGTGGCGGATGCCGACTTTTTCTCTTTCGGCACCAACGACCTTACCCAGACGACATTCGGCCTAAGCCGAGACGACGCCGGCTCTTTCCTGCCTTACTACGTTGAAAAAGGCATCTTTAAATACGACCCGTTCGTCAGTATCGACGAGGAGGGCGTTGGCGCGCTGATGGAAATAGGAGTTACCAAGGGACGCCGGGTAAAACCCGACCTGAAGGTGGGAATATGCGGCGAGCACGGCGGCGATCCGCAATCGGTCGATCTTTGCCACCGGCTGGGGCTCAGCTATGTGAGCTGTTCGCCGTACCGCATACCGATAGCCCGGCTTGCCGCCGCTCAGGCCGCGATCAAGTATGACTCTCCCACACGCACAAAAAAGCATAAACCTCGTAAATGAACTCGATTTACATGCGCCGCGCGCTGACTCTTGCCGCGCGCGCCAGGGGCCGCACCAGCCCTAATCCGATGGTGGGTGCTGTGATTGTAAAAACCGGCAAAAAGATTTCCGAGGGTTACCACCGAAAGGCCGGTAACGATCATGCGGAGATTGCCGCCCTTAAAAAAGCTGAAGGCCGAACGAGGGGAGCAACGATGTACGTTACGCTGGAACCGTGCAATCATTTCGGCAAAACACCGCCATGCACGGAAGCGATAATTTCTGCCGGTATTAAAAAAGTGATCGCGGCAACACGCGACCCGAACCCGCTCGTGGCGGGAAAGGGAATAGCAAAACTAAAAAGAGCCGGAATTGCCGTTACGGTGGGCGACAGCCGGAATGAAGCGAAACGGTTAAACGAGCCGTATATAAAATTCATCACGAAAAAAGTCCCATTCGTTACGGTTAAGGCGGCGATCAGTCTCGACGGCAAGATTGCCGCCGCGTCCGGAAATTCCAATTGGATAAGCAACGAAAAGTCAAGAAAAACGGCGCACCAAATGCGCGCCGTAGCGGACGTCGTAATGGTTGGCGTTAATACCTTGCTGAAAGACGATCCCAGGCTTAACGTGCGGCTGGGAAAATCCAAAAAACATCCCGTACGGCTAATTGTGGATACGCATCTTAAAACTCCGGTTACGGCAAAAATATTCCGCGCAAAAGGAGGCGCGGTCTGGATTGCCGCCGGACCGGACGCTCCGAAGAAAAAGGCCGAGGCTCTAAACTCAAAAGGCGCGTTAATACTGCACACAGGCTTGACAGAAAACAGGATTAACCTGCAACGCTTGATGAAGGAGCTTGCCCGGCGCGGGATTATAAACGTTTTGCTGGAGGGAGGAGGAGAACTTTTGACATCCGCGATTGAACAGCGAATCGCGGACAGGGCCGCTTTTTTCATTGCCCCCATCCTCCTTGGCGGCGGCGAAAAATATTCCATTTTCCACGGTAAAAATATAAACAGAGTGAGTGACGCGTTAAGACTTAAAGACGTGACATATAAAAACATTGACGATAACGTGCTGGTTGAGGGAAAGGTGGCGAACTGATGTTTACCGGTATTATTGAGGCCAAGGGCAGCGTATCCTCGATGAGTTTTTCAGGCGGCGCGGCAAAGATCGTCATCGAGGCCGAAAACTTTTGGGACGATGCGAATATAGGCGATTCCATAGCAGTGGATGGCGTCTGTCTTACCATCACAGAAAAAAAGAACGATGCCGCATCCTTCGACGTCTCCAAGGAAACGCTTGACCGTTCAGTAATGGGCAGCTACAAGACCGGCGTTAAAGTGAACCTGGAAAAGCCGCTGCGCCCGATAGACAGGCTGGGCGGTCACTTCGTTCAGGGACACGTCGACGGTGTAGGCAGGCTTTTGGGGACGTCAAAAAGCGGCGAAAATGTTGAGATGAGCTTCGATATCCCGGAAGCGCTTACGCGTTATGTTGTCGAAAAGGGATCGATAACAATAAATGGAATCAGTCTCACCGCCGCCACCGCAACCGGCACGAATGTCAAGATAGCGATAATCCCGCATACCCTTGAAGTGACTAATCTTTTGGAGCTTACGCCTGGCGCAAAGGTCAACATTGAGTGCGACATAATTGCCAAATATACGGAAAAGCTGTTATTATCGTCTAATAACAAAGAGTTAGACTTGGAGTTCTTGAAAAACAGGGGATTCGCCTAAAACATTCTTTTTGGAATTAAAAGATTTATGAAATTTAGCAAGGTTGAAGAAGCTGCCGAGGAGCTGAGGAAAGGCAAAATGGTGATCCTTATGGATGATGAGGATCGTGAAAACGAGGGCGACCTCGTATGCGCCGCCGAAACGGTTACGCCGGAAATAGTAAATTTCATGGCGATGGAAGGAAGGGGCCTCATCTGCCTGGCGCTCACAACGGAAAAAGCTGATTCACTCGACCTTAGACCAATGGTCGAGAAAAATACGTCACGTTTTACCACTGCTTTTACCGTTTCGATAGAGGCGAGGTCGGGCGTAACAACCGGCATATCCGCCGCGGACCGCGCCAAAACAATACTCACAGCAATAGACAAAGAGGCGGGACCCGAAGACATCGTAAGCCCGGGCCACGTGTTTCCTTTGAGAGCGAAGGACGGCGGCGTACTGGTAAGGGCCGGTCAGACGGAGGGATCGGTTGATCTAACCCGGATAGCGGGCCTCGCGCCGTCTGCCGTTATATGCGAAATAATGAACGAGGACGGAACGATGTCCCGCCTGCCGGATCTGGAAAAATTCGCCGCGAAGCACGACATGAAAATCCTCACGGTTAAAGACATCATCAACTACCGAATGAAACAGGAATCGCTGGTGGAACGTGTCGCTGAAACAAGCCTGCCTACCGATTACGGTCTTTTCAAAGTAATAGGGTTCAAGAACTCCATCAATAAAGATATGCTCGTCGCTCTTACGATGGGCGATATCCAGCCCGACCGTGATACGCTTGTGCGCGTTCATTCGCAGTGCCTTACCGGCGACGTATTCCACTCGCACCGATGCGACTGCGGCGAACAGCTCGATGCCGCCCTAAAGGCCATCGCGGAGGAAGGTCATGGGGCGCTAGTCTACCTCTTCCAGGAAGGGCGGGGCATAGGAATTATAAATAAACTAAAGGCGTACGCACTCCAGGACGAAGGACACGACACGGTTGAGGCTAACGAAAAGCTTGGTTTTTCCGCCGACCTGCGCGATTACGGCCTCGGCGCACAGGTGCTTGCTAACCTCGGCGTGGGAAGCATACGACTGCTAACCAACAATCCCAAAAAAATTGTCGGGCTTGAAGGGTACGGTCTGCATGTAAGCGAGCGTGTGCCATTGCAGATAAATCCAAAATCTCATAACTTAAGATACCTCAAAACAAAAAAGCTGAAGCTGGGGCATCTGTATGAAATAGCTTCCGAAGGAGAATAGTCGAATGAAGGTGATTGAAGGCAGTCTTGACGGCAAAGGTCTTAAAGTAGCGATCGTAGCCAGCAGGTTCAACGACTTCATAAACTCAAAACTAATAGAAGGCGCACGCGACTGTCTGGCGCGTCATTCGATAACGGACGACAAGATTACATTGATGCGGGTGCCGGGAGCGTTCGAAATTCCGTTCGCCGTGCAAAAAGCGGTAAACAGCGGTAAATTCGATACCGTTATCTGCCTCGGCACCGTCATACGCGGAGGAACACAGCATTACGAACTCCTTGCCGCTGAAGTAACAAAGGGTATATCATCCATAGCGCTGAACGCCGGCATACCGGTCGTGTACGGAATAATAACAGCCGAAAACCTGGAGCAGGCCATCGACAGAGCCGGTGGAAAGGAAGGTAACCGCGGATGGGACGCTGCCATGTCGGCAATCGAGATGGTTAATTTCAATAAAACCGGAACCTGATTAAAGTATATTTGATTTTTTTACGCGCGAAATAATCCCGCCTGCAATGCGGAACGGGACTTGCAAACTATCGGGGCTTTTAGAAATGGGATTGAGACATTCAGGAAGAGAGGCGGCGGTAAAAATTCTATATTCGATAGAGTTCTCCGACAATCAGCCGGACGCGGCGCTTTCGGACTACTGGCTCAATCATAAGGCATCCGCCAAATACAAGGAATTCACCCTCAGGCTGGTAAAAGGAGTAACGGAAAAACGTCCTGAAATAGACAACATGATAAACAGTGCGAGTAAAAACTGGCCAATCGGAAGAATAGCTGAAATAGATAAAAATATTATAAGGCTTGCAGTCTACGAGCTAATTGGCTGTAATGAAGTACCGACAGCTGTCGCAATCAACGAAGCGGTGGAGCTGGCAAAACAGTACTCCGGCGGGAAATCCGCGGCTTTTATTAACGGTATCCTTGGTGAAATACAGGAAGGTTTTAAAAAGGAAACCACATGATTAACGCTTGGCGGTTAACATGAGAATAGCGATTTTTTCAGACATTCACTCGAACCTGCAAGCCTTTCAAGCAGTGCTGAACGACATAAACAGGCAAAACGTCGACCAAAAACTTTTCCTGGGCGATATAGTCGGTTACGGGCCCAGCCCCAACGAGTGTATAGACCTCTTGCGGGAACACTCGGACGTAGCCCTGGGAGGCAACCACGATTGGGCCGCGGTGGGGCTTACGGATGATTCCTACTTCAATCAGTACGCGCGGGAATCGATGAAATGGACCATCGATACTTTGACGGATGAAAACAAGGAGTACCTTAAAACTTTAAAACCAGATCAAGTTCTCGACAGTATGCAGCTCGTCCACTCCACGCCGCTGGAGCCTTCCGAGTGGCACTACATAATGTCGATACAGGACGCGCAGGAAAACTATCCGCTGCTTGAAAAAGACGTCTGCTTTATAGGCCACTCACACCAGCCGGTCATCATCGAATACATGGACGGCACAAATATCCTGCCGATAAGGGATATGTACAAAACCCTCGACAAAAATCGAAAATACATCATAAACGTCGGCAGCGTCGGACAGCCGCGCGACTCCAACCCGGACGCATGCTATCTCATCTACGAAATGGATACGGGCAATATCCAATACAGGCGGGTAGAGTACGACATCAAGCGCGTACAGAAAAAAATGGCCAGGAAAAAACTGCCGCAGTACCTGATTGACAGGATTGCAATTGGCCGCTGACCACTCACGCGGGTTTTCGTTTAAAACATTCGAACGCGCGCTGGCTAAGCAAAAACCGGCCCCGGTATATTTTTTTTACGGACCGGAAGAGTACCGAATAAAACGGGCTGTAGCGGCGGTGAAAAGCAGAATATTAAAAGAAGCGGATTCTGAGACAGGGTGGACCGTTTACGATTTTGCTGAAACAGATTTTTCTCAGCTTCATGCCGACATCCGCACAGTCTCATTTTTCGGCGGCCTGCGGGGTGTGGCGGTGACAAACCTCACTGTTGATGCCGAGTCCCGGGAAAAAACAAACCAGCTCAATGACGAAGATCAAAACAGACTGATGGAATACATGCAAAATCCCTCTCCCGACGTTGTTTTAGT